>CAVAJA010000194.1:0-3263 GCA_963588615.1 Lachnospiraceae bacterium
ACGGAATTCCCGGACGCGCAAGGCTTTTTGAGGTTGTCCGCAAGGTCCGCGAGGTAAATAGGCAGCGGCAGCTCAACGCTCCCGGTCACGTTTTTACCGGATCCTCTGCGAATGCATCTGAGCTGCAGAGAAATCCCTCCCTTTCCCTGGAATACATCATTGCCACACCCAAGATGGCACGCTACATGCAGGTCAGCTCACAGATCTATCAGATTTACCTTCATTATGTTGCACCGGAGGACATCCACGTCTACTCCATCGATGAGGTGTTCATGGATGTCACGAATTATCTCAAGACCTACGGACTGACTCCGCGCAAGCTGGCCATGCGAATGATTCTGGATGTGCTGAAGGCTACCGGCATCACAGCAACCGCCGGTATCGGCACCAATCTGTACCTGTGCAAGGTCGCAATGGACATTGAGGCAAAGCACATCTCGCCGGATGCAAACGGCGTCCGCATCGCACAGCTGGATGAATTCTCCTATCGGTGCTCTCTCTGGACACATCGACCTCTTACCGATTTCTGGCGGGTCGGTCACGGCTATGTGCGTAAACTGAACCAGGTCGGTCTGTACACGATGGGGGATATTGCCCGCTGTTCGCTTGGGGGACCCAGAGATTTCTACAATGAAGAGCTTCTCTATCAGATGTTCGGCATCAATGCCGAGCTCCTCATTGATCACGCCTGGGGCTGTGAACCCTGCACCATCGCCGACATCAAGGCCTCCAAGCCTGCCGCCAAAAGTCTCGGTGCCGGTCAGGTGCTGTCCTGTCCCTATCCTTTTGACAAAAGTCGTCTGGTGCTGCGGGAGATGGCGGATCAGCTGGCTCTGGATCTGGCTGCCAAGGGAAAAGTCACCAATCAGCTGGTTCTCACCGTCGGGTATGATTCCACCAACCTGACGGATCCTGATCTGCGTGCGCGATATCACGGTCCCATCGCAACCGATCGTTACGGAAAGCCTGTCCCGAAGCCGGCACACGGAACCGCACACACAGACGACTGGACCTCTTCCTCCCGGGAAATCATGGACTGTGCCGCACAGCTCTTTGACCGGCTGGTCGATCCATCTCTCCTGGTACGCCGCCTGTTCCTCACCGCCGGACACATTATGGATGAAACGGATGCCTATCCTGCAGAACATTATCAGCAGCTCAATCTATTCACGGACTATGAGAAGGAGGAACGACTGCGAAAGGAGAAAGAGACAAAGCGCCGCAAAGAGCGCCAGCTGCAGGAGGCCATGCTGCAGATTAAAAGCCGGTATGGAAAAAATGCTGTTCTAAAGGGGATGAATCTGGAAGAGGGGGCGACTGCCAGAGAACGGAATGCACAGATCGGCGGACACAAGGCCTGATGCACGCGATATCCCAAAAGGAGACACCGCCATGGTAAACAATATCGATACAAAAGCTGTTCCCTCCGGGGATTTCCCATACGCCGACATCCTCTCGCTTACGCGTCCGGTTTCTGACCGACATAAGCCTATGCCGATCTCGGAAAGGGCAGCGCAGTTTGCGCCTTTTGCTGCCCTGACCGGCTATGGCGACATCGTGCATGAAACGGCCCGGCTGACCGAGCGCCGCATCGAACTGGAGGAAGATGTAAAAGAAGAGCTCAACCGAACCATTCAGCTTCTTATGACACAGGTATGCTCCTGCGGCTGCTCTGAGATTCTCCACATTACCTATTTCCGCCCGGATGCAAGGAAGGAGGGCGGCTCCTACAGAACCGTCACCGGGCGCATTGTGAAATTCCCTTCCGATCAGCGAAGCCTGATCCTGCAGCCGGAACAGACTAAATCCCAGCCTGTCTCCGCAGAGTGTATTCCCATTGCGGACATCCTTTCGCTCTCGCTCGACTGATACGGGAATCTCTGTGCGGAAACCGTCTTCCGGTCATTGCCCTCCTATCGGATCTGCTGCGTTTCGATACACTCTCGGAATCCGCTTTCCCAGATCACATGCGAACTCATAATTGAACCGTCCGGACATATCACCGATCTGTTCCATGGTGATGCGTTCCTTTCCGTCTGTTCCGATCAGCGTCACACGATCTCCTGCGGATGCCTCCGGAATATCCGTCACATCCACCATGAACTGATCCATGCACACACGTCCCAGAATTCCCGCTTTTTTTCCGCGGATGAGAACATACCCCTTATTCGAAAGGCTTCTGGCATATCCATCGCCGTACCCGACCGGTATCGTGGCAATCCGCATCTCACGATCCGTCACGTAAGTTCCGCCGTAGCTGACAGCCGTTCCCGCAGGAACCGTCTTTACGTAGGCAACGGTGGAATACAGTGACAGAGCCGCCCGCAGAGGAACAATATCTCTGGGCACCTCCGCAGAAGGCCAGAGGCCGTAGAGCGTAATTCCAGCCCGCACCATATCCAGATTGGCATCTGCAAAGCGTACAATTCCTGCACTGTTGGAGCAATGCTGAATGGGGATCCGATATTCCAGCTCTGTTTCCACACGTCCGCAGAACTCCGTGAATTCCTGAATCTGACGCCTGGTATTGGTCACTGCGGTCTCATCAGCCTTCGAGAAATGAGTGAAAATTCCCTCGACGCAGATTCCGGGAGTTCTCAGAGCCTTTCTCACAAAATCAAGTCCGCTCTCGTCCGGGCGGACACCGATTCGCGACATGGCAGTGTCCACGGCAATGTGAATGACAGCGTCCTTCCCTGCTGCCGCTGCAGCCTTGGACAGCTCTTCCAGCATATCTTCGCGAAAACATGCCGGTCGAATTTCCTTCTTTACAAGTTCTTCATAACAATACGGAAATGTATATCCCAGAATCAGGATCGGCTTTTTCATTCCGCCTTCTCGGAGCTCTGCTGCCTCCTCATAGGTTGCTGCCGCATATCCCCAAACATAATCCAGACTCTCCAGTTCCTTTGCAATCCGAAGGGCACCGTGGCCGTAACCATCTGTTTTGATTACCGCCGTCATCTTCGTTCCGGGCTTCAGGTTTCTGTGCATGGCATCCATATTGAACCGAATGGCGTCAAGATCAACCTCCGCCCATACCCTGTCGTGATGTTCCGTTTCCATAAAACTCATGATTTTTACCTTCATGCACCCGATTGCTTCAAAATTCCGATCTTCAGCTGTTCAGGATTCCGCAGTCTGCAATTGCCCTCACTGCTGCCCGAATCTGTTCTTTGGGCAGCACCAGTGCAAACCGGACATAGCCTTCTCCCATCGGTCCGAAGCTGGAGCCCGGCGTACAGATCACGCCGGATCTTTCC
>CAVAJA010000195.1:0-8673 GCA_963588615.1 Lachnospiraceae bacterium
CCGTCAATCCACTGCGGTCCCACAGCATGAATGATATATCTGCACGGCAGCCGATATCCCTTTGTGATCTTCGCACTCCCGGTATTGCAGCCATGCAGCGTCATACATTCCTTCAAAAGTTCTGCACCTGCCGCCTCATGGATTGCTCCGTCTACGCCGCCTCCGCCGAGAAGAGATTCATTTGCGGCATTGACAATCGCATCCACGTGCATCTTGGTAATATCATTTCGGACAATCGTTAAAGGCATCGATCCCATTCTCCTGTACTCTGAAACTGTATTCTGAAATGTTTCTTCGCTCTTACCGGAATTCCTGACAGCACGGACTCCTGACGCAGTCTATTTTACCGCATCGCCGTGTACATTTGTCTGCACACGGCGCAAGGTGCTGTTTTTCAGATGCTCTGCAGCTCCAGATGTAACGATTCAGAGCCCATTCACAAAGGGATACTCGAAGATACCCGTGCCCAAACGACTCGGTGCATCTTATTTTCTCCGTCTCCTGTAATCCTCATCAATGCGATCCTTCCAGTTTTCCTTCAGCGGAGCTCCGTGCCGAACGCCAACGATTGCATCGCTGAGAACCTCGTAGTTCAATGCAGTCCCCTTGCTGTCACAATGGAAGTTCGCGGCGTGATGCATATCGATTCCAAAATGTCCGGCCGTCTCCACCGCATCAATATTTGCCCCGAGGAACAGGAACTCCCAGCCGTATTTGCTCTTCTGGCGCTCAATCATCTCCTTCACCTTATCGCTGCTGTACTGCCTGCTGGCATTCTCCATTCCATCCGTTGTGATAACGAACAGCGTGTGCTCCGGTACGTCCTCCGGGCGAGCATATTTGTGCACGTTTCCGATGTGGTGAATTGCGCCCCCGATGGCATCCAGGAGAGCCGTACAGCCGCGCACCCTATAATCCCTGTCCGTCATCGGCACGATCTTTTTCAGATCCACGCGGTCATGCAGAACCTCACTGCTGTTGTCGAACAGAATGGTGGAAATCAATGCCTCCCCGTCCTCTTTCTTCTGCTTCTCAATCATCGAATTGAACCCTCCGATGGTGTCTGACTCCATTCCGCTCATGGAACCGCTGCGATCCAGGATAAAAACGATCTCCGTCAAATTCTTTCTCATGTCCTTGTCCTCCAACTATGAATTCAATCAACAGAAACTGCTCATGCACTTTTCGTCAGCAGGCATCGGACGGCCGATACGCCTTCCATCATTACCAACGAAAATGACTGCCCGGTTCATCACCGGACAGTCACATCATAATGATTTCCGTTATTCCAATGGTCGCATGCGAGGCGACATCATAATTCCAGAAGCGCTGTATTGAAAGCATTTTCGAAGATCCCCAAAACAACTGCCTCTCGCCGGATCAGTTCGTGCGCGCCAATTCCGCTCTTTGTTTCAATATTTTCTCCGAGAAGTCCGTCATCCTTCGCACGGACTTTGCAAAGAATTCCTCTCGATCTCCATAGCAGACGAACTCGCCAACAACAGGCATGGAATAAGGTGAACCTGCCACAATGTCAGCAAATCCATCAAAATCTACCACTCCATCACCCATGACAAAATGACAGTCCGCCTTTGTGAGCATCAAATCGTCCGAAAAATCTCCGCTGCAGCTCATATTGTCATTCAAATGCATAACATACAATCGCTTCTGATAACGTCTTGCCAGATTCAGCGGATCCGCTGGATTTGTCAGCTGCCCGTGTCCGGTGTCAAAGCAAAAGCCAACTGCCTCCGTGTTATATCGTGCAAACAGCTGATCAAATTCATCTATCTGGTATCGTTCAGGTGTCCCCACCAAATTTTCCAAACAAATCCGCACCCCATAAATCTGTGCGATATCAACCGCTTCATCCAGGCTTTTCCATACCTGTGTGTAAAATTTCTCCCGAAAGTCTTTCTCTCGTTCAAAGCGCACATATGGCAGCTGCAGATGCAGGACAATTTCCTGTGCTTCCGTCACATTTGCCAGTTCCAGCCGATTACGAATCAACTCGACACCACGTCTTCGTACTTCTTCATTCAGGGAAGCATAGTCACAAGAAGGATTGTTTAATGGAGGCCATTTGTAGATACCTTCCGTTCTTTCGTAAACCCATCCCGCAGAGGCATGAATTCCCTTCAGCCGCAGATGGTACTCTCTCAGTTTCCCCTGAATCATCCTCATCTCCTGCAGAGTATAAAAATGATCTCCTTGCCAGCCATGGGCCCAGTGCATATGTGTAATTCCATGTTCTGCTGACTCTCTCAAAGCCTCCCACACTGTTTCAAGATCGTATGCTTCACCCGCATAATCCGTTGCTAATGCCAGTTCCATGATCTACCTCCAATCCTATGCGCCGACCGCAAAGCGACCGCAGGCGCTGCGATCCTTCGCCATACCTGCGATCCGCTCCGCAATCCCTGAAATCCTCGCCTGCACACACATGCATTTCCTCACATCTTCCCGAGTGCGGCGCCCAAATGCTCGGTTTTAACAAATCTCTCCGTCAATACCAACAGGCAGATACTCGGAACCATCATAATCAGCGTAATAACAGAGGCCGAAGTCCTCAGGAAATTTCTGCCCATGTAAGAATATAGTATCGTCGGTACCGTCTGGATGGCCGGTGTTCCAATGATGTACGCAAGATTAAATTCCTGCATACTCTCAATAAAGGCGAAAATAGCTCCGGAAACCATCCCCGGTGCAATCATCGGCAAATAGAGCTCAAATAATTTAACCACTGCACCTGCTCCCAAGTTGGATGCTGCATCAATGAGATCCTGCGGCATTGTTTCAAAGCTGGCGGTAAGAATGCGAAGCACATAAGGAAGACATATGAGTGTATGTGCAAGAATAACTCCCAGATAGGTTTGAGAAAGCCCATTCATATAGAAAAATCGTCCAAGAAATAAGGACAACGCCATTCCGGGAAAAACCATCGGCAAAAGCATAATAACCTTCAACGCGGATTTATAACGTATATTTCTGCGTCCGATCGCATATGCCGTCGGCAAAGAAATAAGAATACTAAGCAGCGTAGCTGCCGCGGCGATAAACACGCTGCTGCCGATAGCCGACACAATGTTCGTGTAATTAAAGATTCGATCCCATTGATACAGCCCTATATGCGTCGGCAGAATATCCGGATAGCTCCATGGATAATCCGGATTAACCAAAGACCACAAAATTGCCATTCCAACCGGCACAGCAACCCAGGCAAAAGCAATGAAGCCAATCGCTGCAGGAACCAGGTAGGAAAGCAGTCTTCTCATATATGACTTTTGTGATCTGCCTTTTTTAGTCTTTTTTCTCGTTCTTTTCATCACAGCAGTCTCTCTAGTCCTTTTTGAATCTTCGTATATCCAATTACACAAAGCGTTGTAATTAACAGCATCAACACACCTGTACAAGCTGCCGAATTCCAGTCAGAATACTGATATGCGTAATTCTGCATCAGATTTGCCAGCGAAATCGGATAGGTCGGGCCAGCCGTACTGGATATTGCAAAATCGTTAAATGTCCCTATAAATGTCATAATGACGGAAACAAAGGCCGAAGGCAGCGTAATTGGAATGATGATACTCGTCATCACTCGTATGGGGCCTGCGCCAAGATTCCTTGCGGCATCCTTCACGTCCTTTCGGACAGATTCTACTGCCGAATACATGATGATCATTTGAAAAGGAACGTTCTTCCAGATTTGGATCAACAATACACCAACTCCCCAATCATCATTTCTAAGGCGCAGCGGCTCAGAAATAATTCCCAGTGCCACAAGCACCTGATTGAATATTCCGTGGTAATCAATCACATTGACAATCAGAAAGGCTGCTACCAACGCCGGTATAAAATACGGGATACGAATCAATGTCAGCAGGGTTTTGCCTCCGCGAGCATTCTGCAAATACACCGCCAGCGGGTAGCAGATCACGATGCAGCACAGGGAACTCAGGACTCCGATTTTTAATGAAAACAACATGGAATCCAAAAATTCTCTGTCAAACACCTCTTTCCAAAATTTCAGCGTGAATCCGGATTCTCCGGCATAGTTATAAAATCCAAAGCTCTGGGCTGTCATCATATAGACAGCAACCCCAATCATAAAAACGATATATCCGATTCCAGGCAGCAGCAAAAGATAGCCCCACTCAATTTTTTTCTTCATCGCAGCAATCCTTTCTCCGGACACTAATTACACAGGACATGCGTCTTATCAACCGGTATGCCGAATCGCACATTGTCTCCCTCCTGCAGTTGAACATTTTTCGGAAGATTTGTGCGGAATCCGTGACCCTTCGCGTCGATAAAGAAATCCATTGTACTCCCCATATAGACGGTATTCTGAATTCTTGCATCCATCACATTCATATTTTCCGGATGTTCGCTCTCTCCAAGCAGAACCATGTCCTCAGGTCTCCAGCTCAGTGAATATTGTTCATCCATTCCCGCCATGTTGCAGCAGCTTCCAGCCGTCATAATGCCCAGATCTGTCTCAAATTGCCATCTTTCTCCCGACTGGCTCGGTACGGTTGCTGCAATGATGTTGGCTGTACCGATGAAGTCGGCCACAAATCGATTTCTGGGCCGCTCATAGATATCTCTTGGACTTGCAATCTGCTGCACGTGACCGGCGCTCATAGAGACAATGACATCCGAAATAGCAAGTGCTTCCGCCTGATCGTGCGTCACATAGATGGTCGTAATCCCCAGTTCCTTCTGCAAATTCCGAATCTCTACTCGGACAGACTCCCTCAGCTTTGCATCGAGGTTGGAAAGCGGCTCATCAAACAGCAGAATATCCGGGCGAACGACAATACATCTCGCCAGTGCCACGCGCTGCTGCTGTCCGCCTGAAAGTTCGTAGGGCTTTCGTTCACCAAGTCCTGTCAGATTTACAATTTCCATCGCATGCTCAATGGCTGAAACCTGCTCATTTTTCGGAATTTTTCTCATTCGCAATCCAAAGCGAATGTTTTCGTACACCGTTTTGTGCGGGAAAAGTGCATAGGACTGAAAGCACATCGCTGTGTTCCGTTTATTGGCCGGGATATCGTTCATTCTTTTACCATCAAAATAAATTTCTCCCTCATCAGGCTCCAGAAACCCCGCAATGATTCGGAGCAATGTCGTTTTCCCGCATCCAGACGGCCCCAGCAATGTAATAAATTTTCCCTTTTCTACATCTATATTAATGTCATCCAATGCGCGATAACTTCCGAAATTCTTTGTAATGTGCTCGATTGTAAGCCGCTCCTCCATATGCCTGCTCCTCATATCTAACCTGTCCGGGTGCTCAAAGAAAAAGGTGGTTTTGACGCCACTCACGGAACAGTAATCTCTCCTGTGCGACGTTCAAATACCACCGAAAGCTTTATCTAAAACTTCTGATAACCATTAGTTCTGCAGAACCTGCTCTGTGAATTCCTTAACATATTCTGCCTTATACCAGGCCGGCAGCCACTTCGTTCTGTATTGCATATAGGAATCATCGATCATTGTTTCTGCCGCTGATATATCTGTTCTCGCAGGAATAGAACTCAGTACATTCGTTACCAGCCCCTGACCTTCTTCACTGGTCAGCCAGTTGATCAGCAACAGCGACGCAGCCTTATGCTGTGCGTTTGCCAGCATTCCAACGGTATCTCCGCCGCCAACGGATCCCATTTCAGGAATATACAGCTTGGCAAAATCCGCCAGTTCACCTGCAGCGCGTGCCACACAGGAATCGTCATCCCAAGCCGGAACCAAATCCAATTCTCCCTGATTCAGGCGTGAAATACTGTCATTGTTCGACGTAGTATAGACAATATTGTCCTCGTTTTCCTTGAACCAATCCCACGCAAGGCTCCAGTTTTCCGTATTCGCAGAATCAACCTCACTGCCCTCGTAATATTTGTCTTTATCTCCGCACAGCTGCTCGATGACCAACTGAACAAACGCTTTTCCGCTTCCACCGTTCTCCGGCGTACACATACCGAACTTCTTCGGATGCTCTTGAATATAAGCGGTCAACTCCTCCCATGTCTGCGGCAGCTCATCCTCAGAGATGTTGTTGGAATTGTATAGGAAGCCCGTCTGATTTCTGTACAGCGGCACCAGATATCCATTCAGCTCAACTCCCTCCTGATACTCGCAGGAATCCGCATCCAGAAGATCTTTATTCTCGATCTTATCAAGAATCGGTCCTCCGATCGCATCGGCTCCCAACAGCGTCTGTACATCATCGCCGGAAATCAGCGCAACATCTATACTGCCCTTTTCTCCGTCCTTTTCTGCAAGAACCTTCTGTGAAAATGCACTCGCATCGGATATCGTCAACTGAACCTTGATTCCGTATTTATCCTCAAAGGACTTCAGCATTTCTGTAAATCCTGCCTCGTTATACCAGGCAGAAAAAATCACCGTACCTTCTTCTTTTGCAAGCTCTTCAATTTCGCTCCAGTCCATCTGCATCAGATCGTCAAGGGTATAATCGCCCGCGTCTGCAGTTTCCGCCACATCTGTCCCTGCTTCTTCCGTATCTTCTGCTGTTACATTTTCCGATACTGCACTTCCGGTATTGGACGCGGCGCCACAAGCTGCCAAAGGCAGGGCAAGCAGCATTGCAAGAATCGATGTCATTCTCTTTTTTGTCATTTTCTCTCTCCTATATGCTGACTGTTTGATATCGACTTTTGTGCACGAATGGGATCATAACGCTGCCCTGTAAAAACAAAATTTGTTGATTGTAAAGGTTTCATAAAACCTTCCCCGACAGGATCCTTCTTAGAGGTCCAAGGGGACCCAGGATTTCTGCCTATTTCCAACGAGTACAGCGTCTTTTCGAGCATAAAAAAAACCCGGAAACGCTGCATCTACAACGTTTCCGGGGATCCTATTATCATCGAGGCGACAAGATTCGAACTTGCGGCCTCCGCGTCCCGAACGCGGCGCTCTACCAAACTGAGCCACGCCTCGATTTAACTCTCAACTTTCCAGAGCAAGGTTTATGATACAATAAATTCCGGCTTCCGTCAATATTTTTTTATCTTCGTCCTATCCAGCCGCAGTGCGCTGTACAGCACCACAGCATCCTTAAATTTTCTGGGATTATAGCCTGTTATTTTCGCAACATGATTCAATCGATATTGCAGGCTGTTCTTATGCATGAACAGGGCTGCTGCTGTGTCCTGCAGTGACACATCCTGTGCAAAATAAGTTTCCAGAATTCGCCTGTCCTCATCAGAAAGCTTCCGTATCACCTTCCCGCAGTACTGCTCCCGGAGCTCCTCCGGGACACCGCTCAGCAGCAGATCATAATCCAGATCATCATACACGACCAGATTATTGTCCGGAGCTGCACAGGCAATCGCCGCACGTGCACACTGAAAGGATTGATCGCTTCTGTCAACCGTCACCTTTTGCCCTACTCCGATTGTCAGGACCTCACGGTAGGTTTCCGCCAATTTGCGCAGAACATGATATTTCTTTCTGAGCAGCTGATCCTCGATGATCAGTATATATTCATTTGGATAATTGTACCGATAAAAATCGGATCCCATCTGCCGAAAGGCCTGCGTAATCGCAGACTGAATCATGAACAGGTTATTCGGGTTATACTGCGGATTCAGCTGCACCAGCACAACGCAGCACACGGAACTGCCGGAAAGTCCGTTCTCTGCGAGAGTATCCTGCAGATATTGCTCCGCCACAGGTTCCCGACTGATCAAACTGCGGATGACATAATTCAGGCGATTCTTTCTCTGTGCACCGAGTGCATCCAGTTCTCTTTCCTTCAACAGAATGTCTGTGATTTTCTGAGCCAGATATGCATATTTTCGGATCTTTTCCACGTCCCCGCTGATCCCGATGACCGCGATAACCCGATCATTATAGACAATAGGAATGTTGATGCCCTTTCTGGTCCCGAGATAGCTCTCATCATCCGTCACCTCGATGGTACGGCCTTCCATCGCAGCACGATATCCGACCTCGTGATATGTTCCGACGCGGCCGCTGTCCGTGCTCGCTATAATCCTTCCCTTTTCATCGATGAAATTAATGTTCTGATCACAGACATCGTGTACGGTATCTACGATCTGCTGTGCAATTGCCTTGCTGATCACTTCCATAAATCCATTCCTCTCAGGCATTGTTAAGAATAACATAAATACGTGCATTATATGCTGCATATTTATTCTTCATAACATTTTGCAGGGTGCAGGAACTTCCTATAATGACAGCATCAGCAGTTACAGAATATTATCCTCAGAATGGAGCTGTGTGTCATGAATGTGGTAATTGCAATTGATTCCTTTAAAGGCAGTATGACTTCCATGCAGGCAGGACAGAGTGCTGCCGCAGGAATCCGGCGAGTATACAAAGATGCCGATGTTCTGGTACGTCCTCTGGCTGACGGCGGTGAAGGAACAGTCGATGCATTGGTATCCGGCTGCGGCGGCCGAATGACCAAAGTTCAGGTAACAGGACCTGCCGGGAAGCCGGTTATCTGCTCCTACGGAATCCTCGACGAATCCCAAACTGCCATTATTGAAATGTCCGGTGCTGCAGGAATCACATTGGTATCCGGTGAAGAAAAGAATCCGATGACCACCACAACCTATGGTGTGGGCGAGGTAATCAAGGATGCCATCCGCAGCGGGTGCCGCCACTTTATCATCGGAATCGGCG
>CAVAJA010000196.1:0-2927 GCA_963588615.1 Lachnospiraceae bacterium
CTATGATACCGTGGAGATTTCCCTGAAGCCCCTTCTGGATCCAAGGCTGACGGCCAGCTGGGAAAAGGGATTGACACAGGTCGCATCCGGTGAGACAACAGAGAGCGAGTATCTGGCGAAGCTGAATGACTATGTGATACGGCGCACCAATGCGGTAAAGGTGTCGGATTATCGCAGCATGCTGCAGCAAAGGTACCGCAGCTGTGCGCAGTACTATCCCAAGGCTATGCATTTCAAGTCCAAATACACCTATAAAACATCGAAAAGGGCTTCCGGGAAAGCTTCTGCCGGCAGCCGAAAGGTCAGAGAGGAACAGACATGATATCGGATTTTACGATTGAGAATTTACTGGATTTAAAGGAGAGCATCGCAGCAGATTTTCTGAAGAACTACACCTATCCGTGGGAGGTGCTGCCGCATATCGAGGAGATGATACTTGCGATCGGGAAACGCCTTCCTTCGGATCGATTCGAACAGAGGGGAGACCATATCTGGATTGCCAGAAGCGCTCATGTATTTGATTCTGTGTACATCGCAGGTCCCTGCATCATCGATGAGGATGCGGAGATTCGTCACTGCGCCTTTATCCGGGGAAAGGCATTGGTTGGAAAAGGGTGCGTTGTGGGTAATTCCTGTGAGCTTAAAAATGTGATTCTGTTCAATCAGTGCGAGGTTCCGCATTACAACTATGTGGGGGACTCCATCCTCGGCTTCCATGCTCACATGGGAGCGGGTGCCATTACTTCCAACATCAAATCCGATCGGACAAATGTGGTCATCCATGACGGCGAACAATCGGAGGCCACAGGACTTCGCAAAATGGGAGCAGTTCTGGGTGACTGGTGTGAAATCGGCTGCAACAGTGTTCTGAACCCGGGTTCCGTTGTGGGACGCCGCTCCAATGTGTATCCGCTGTCTATGGTGCGCGGCTGCATCCCGGAGAATCACATCTATAAGGATCGCGATCACGTGATTCCGAAGAGCCGGCAGACCAGATAAAAGGAGATCGAGCATGCGGCTTCTGATTTATATCGTCCTGTTTTTATGTTGCCTTGCTGCAGCGGGAGCCGTTCAGAGAAAGCGGCAGCGGCAGAACGAAATTGCACGCCTGAAAGAGACGTTCGGCAGAGCATCCGAAAAAAAAATGTCTGCCGAGCGATATGGCAAGGTTCCTGCCTTTTTCCGACATCACCCGCCTGTTCACGAGATTGATGACATCACCTGGAATGATCTGGGACTGGATGATTTATATCATCGGATGGATTCCACGATGAGTGCGGCAGGAGAAGAATATCTGTATGCCTTGCTGCGTTCTTCGTCGGGAGAAGAGAACATTCCGCTTTCCGCAATTCGATACATGGAAGAGGAGGAGCATGCGCAGGAGCGTGTCCAGATGCAGCTGGCACTCCGAAAGCTGGGGCATGCCGGGCAGTATTCCCTGTATGATTACCTGGACCTTCTTTCCGAGGCGCCGAAGGAGTCGAATCTGGTGCATCTGCCGGCCTTTGTGCTGCCGGCAGTCTCCGTTGTTCTCCTGATGTTCAATGTGCAGGCTGGAATCGTGTGCCTTATCGGATCCTTTGTTCTGAACATGCTGACATATTATCGGAGAAAGGGAGAGATCGATCCGTACATTGTCTCCCTGGGGTATCTTCTTCGGATGCTGCAGTGCGGGGATCGGATTCTTGCACTGAACAGCGCGGCCTTCCAGGAAGAGAACAGCGAGCTGCAGAGCCTTCTTCCGGCCTGCAGCTCGCTGCAGAAAGGGAGCTGGGTTTTATTATCCGGGACCACGGTTTCCGACGGGAATCCGATGGATCTCATCTTGGACTACCTTCGGATTCTGTTCCATCTGGATCTCATTTGTTTTAATTGCATGCTGGGTCGTGCGATGGAACGCAGGGAGGAGCTGGATCGGATTCTGTTCCTGGTCGGCCGTGCGGATGCGGCGATTGCGCTGGCTTCCTATGAGAAGAGCCTTCCCTACACCTGCAGTCCGCAGCTTTCGGGGACAGATTCTTATTGTGTCGGCAAAGACGGCAGAGAAAGGCTCTTGGTAAAGGGGCTTTATCATCCTATGTTGAAGAATCCGGTTGCCAATGATCTGGAAACCAGGCAAGGCATTCTTCTTACAGGCTCCAACGCCTCCGGCAAGTCCACGTTCCTGAAGGCCGCGGCGATCTGTGCGCTGCTGGCGCAGACTGCAGGATTTTGCCCTGCCAGGGAATATCGAGCCAGCCGCTTTGAAATCTGTTCTTCCATGGCCATAAAGGACAACATCCTTAAGGGAGAAAGCTATTTTATGGCAGAGATTCGTTCCCTGAAACGAATCTGTGACAGAACACGGGAAAGTGATCTTCCGGTGCTGTGCTTTGTCGATGAAATTCTGCGCGGAACGAACACCGTCGAACGAATTGCAGCATCTGCGGAGATTCTGAAGTCCATTTCAAAGTCAGGGGCGCTCTGCTTTGCGGCGACACACGATATTGAACTGACGATGCTCCTTGCGGATGAATACGACAATTACCATTTTGAAGAGGATCTGTCCGCTGACGATGTGAGCTTTTCCTATCTTCTGAAGAAGGGGCCTGCTTCCACCCGAAATGCAATCCGTCTGCTGGGAATCGTCGGCTATGACAAGGCGGTAACCGATGCGGCAGCCAGGCGGGCGGAGGAATTTGAAGATTTGGGCAGCTGGAAATGACGGAGGAGAACGGACATGCATGTTGTAATCTACAGTGATGGCTCAGCAAGAGGGAATCCGGACGGTCCGGGCGGATACGGAGCGGTCATTCAGTATACGGACTCCAAGGGAATTCTTCATGAAAAGGAGTTGTCCGAAGGCTTTAATCCTACATCGAACAACCGCATGGAGCTTCTGGGGGCCATTGCTGCGCTGGAGGCGCTGAACAGACCGTGTGAGGTGG
>CAVAJA010000197.1:0-7702 GCA_963588615.1 Lachnospiraceae bacterium
ATGCTCCTCCTGATATGCTCTGGTCTTCTTTGCGATGGTGCTGAACAGATAGCTGCCCGGCAATTTCAGATTATCGCTGTTAGCTTCAAACATATTTCATTCTCCCATTTTTATGTATATCTGCTCCCCGTTCCAACACGAACAGACCGCCTGCTGCCAAATTCACGCCGGAAATCGATGCGCTTCCGCGTTCCTTTGCCTGCGCGGGCTTCAGACAGATATCTCAATAAAAAACTTCACCTGTGCATTATAGTGAAACCTCGATCATCCCGTCAAATACACTTTTCGCGGGACCCGTCATATAGATCTCTCCGGTCTCCTCGTCCCACTCAATCAGGAGCCTGCCGCCTGTCAGCTCTACCTCCACACGCCTGTCGGTTCTCCCGTTCAGAACGCACGCTGCCGCTGCAGCACAGCTTCCGGTTCCGCAGGCAAGTGTCTCTCCGCTGCCTCTTTCCCACACCCGCATCTTCACATGCCCTCTGTCTATCACCTGCACGAACTCGGTGTTGGTTCGCTCCGGAAAGCGAACGTGGTGCTCCAGAAATGGACCGATGTGCTCCAGATCAAGATTGCGAAGATCTCCATTCGGAATCTCATCCCCATTCTCATCCATTTTTCCGCAGGCACGAAGAAGATCTGCATCTGCCTCGTCGAGGAAGATGACATCGTGCGGATTTCCCATGGATACGCAAGTCATTCGGTAGCTTCTGCCCGCTGCCTCAATCGGATCGTCAATTACCATCCCGTTCGGATCCGCCCCCTCTGCAGGCAGAACCGGAATTCTGGAAGCCTCCAGAATCGGCTTTCCCATGTTCACCTTCGCCTGCACCATCCTGCCGTTTTCGCAGGTCATTTCCAGCTTCTTTACCTCACCGAAGCTCTCGATGGTAATCTTCGTTTTCCCCTCGGTCATCCCATGGTCGTAAACATATTTGCCCACGCAGCGGATACCGTTGCCGCACATCTTTCCTCTGGATCCGTCCTTATTGTACATCTCCATCTCAAAATCCGCTTTTTCCGACGGATTGATGAAAATCACGCCGTCTGCTCCGATTCCAAAATGTTCCCGGGACAGCTCCTGCACCAGACGAGGCTTCTCTTCGTCCGGAATCTTCTCTGTAAAGCCGTTGACATAGACATAATCGTTTCCGCAGCCTTCCATCTTTGTAAAATGCAGCAGCATAGATTGCTCCTTTCTGTGCCGATATTCTAACCCATCGCAGTCACACAGCCAGCTGACCGTCATCAGCATCCGCATATTGACTGCGCGAGTCACCATCAGAAGGTGTCCAGATCCCCCTGCCAGAGTCTTGCCGCAGCGTCACTCGGCATCCGCAGATCTCCCCTCGGCGACACAGCAACAGACCCGACCTTCGGACCATCCGGCAGACAGGATCGCTTGAACTGCTGTGCGAAAAATCTTCGGACAAAAGTTTTCTCCCATTTCAGTATGGTCTCCCCATCATACACACCTGCAAAGGACTGCAGCGCCAGCCGATAAATTTTGCGGGGGCGATACCCGCAGCGCAGCATGTAATAGAGGTAGTAATCATGCAGCTCATATGGTCCCACCAAATCCTCCGTTTTCTGCGAAATGGTTCCGTCCTCCGAAGGCGGCAGGAGCTCCGGACTGACCGGTGTATCCAACACATCCTGCAGGCATGCCGCAAGCTCCGGCTCCGTCTCCTTTGCCGTCTCCATGCAATACCGTACCAGGTGTGACACCAGCGTCTTCGGCACCCCTGCATTCACGGCGTACATGGACATATGATCCCCGTTGTAGGTTGCCCATCCAAGGGCCAGCTCCGAGAGATCCCCGGTACCGATGACGAGACCTCCCGTCTTGTTGGCAAGATCCATCAAAACCTGTGTGCGCTCTCTGGCCTGCCCGTTTTCATAGGTCACATCATGAACGGACTCATCCTGACCGATGTCCTCAAAGTGGCGGCGCACCGTCTCCCCAATCGGAATCTCCCGCAGCGCAGCATGAAGAGAATCCGCAAGAGTGACCGCATTGCTGCGTGTGCGGCTCGTCGTGCCGTAACACGGCATCGTCACTGCCAGAATGTTCTGCCGATCCATTCCGACAAGATCAAAGGCCCTTGCCGTCACCAGAAGCGCCAGCGTAGAATCCAGACCTCCCGACACTCCGATCACTGCTGTCCTGCAGTGAACATGGGACAGCCGCCTTGCCAGACCTCTTGCCTGTATGTTCAGAATATCTTCACAGCGCCGGAACCGTCCCTGTGCGCTCTCCGGCACAAAGGGGTGCGGATCAAAAACCCGCTTCAGATCTACATCCCGCTTCTCCATATGGACAGGAATGTACCAGTAATCGTTGTCCCTGCCGATGTGGAAAGTGGTCATTCTCCGCCGCTCATAGTTCATGCGCTGAACATCGAACTCCGCAAAGGTGAGCTTCGTCTCACCATACCCATTGTCAAAAATTTTCCGCTCTGCCAGTATGCTGCCGTTCTCCAGCAGCATCGCTCTGCCCCCGAATACCAGATCCTGCGTGGACTCTCCGTCCCCTGCACTGACATAGATGTAATCTGATATCGTTCTGGCGGAAATGGACGAAAACAGCTGCGTTCTGTAGGCATCCTTTCCCACCGTCTCATTCGAAGCAGACAGATTGACGATGAGATTCGCCCCCGCCGCTGCATGCTGAATATGGGGAGGATTAACAACCCAGGCATCCTCGCAGAGCTCACAGCCGATGAGCAGATCTTTCACCGCGTCCACTTCCAGAAGGATATGGCTTCCAAACGGGACCTCCTCTCCTTCATAGCGGATCATCTCCGGCTCTTCCGGTCCCGGCGTAAACTGACGAGGCTCATAGAACTCTCCGTAGTCCGGCATGAAACGCTTTGGAATAAACGCCAGAATCCTGCCGTCCTGCAGGACAGCTGCCGTGTTGTACAGCTTTCCCTGATATTCCAGAGGAAAGCCTGCGAAAATGAGTGCATCGCTCCCCCTGGTTGCCTCTTTTATCTGACGCAGTGCATCCTCGGCCCCCCGCAGCAGCATATCCTGCAGGAAAAGGTCGTTCCCGGTGTAACCGGTAATCGCAAGCTCCGGAAACACTACAACAGAGGCGCCCTTTTCGACCGCCTCCTGCATCACCTTTGTGATCTCCTGAGCATTCCCTGCCGTGTCTGCAATCGACATTCGCGGCACTGCCGCTGCTGCCCTGATAAAACCATCCTTCATCTCTTCACCTGTTCTGTATCGCTGCCCACCGCTCCGGCACAGATTCCGCACGGGAACGCCTTCATCGCCGTTTTCCCGTCAGCCGCTGCATACTGCTAATGATCTGCGGCCAGGATCTTCTCCAACGCCAGCACTACCTTTTCCATCTGTTCCCTCGTCCCAATGGTGATCCGAAGGTAATCCTGAATCAAAGGCTTATTCCAGTGTCTCACGCAGATGTGCTCTCTGCGCAGCTGTTCGAACAGCTCCTGTCCCGAGTGCTCCGGATGCCGTGCGAAAATAAAATTGGTTTTTGACTCAGGATAGACAAAGCCAAGCCTCGTAAGCTCCCCTGCAAACCATGTGCGCGTCTGTCTGATTTTTCCTGTGATCTCCTGAAAATAGTCCTCATCCTCCACGGCCGCCGTTCCCATCTGAATGGTCTGGAGATTCATGGTATAGGAATTGAACGAGAACTTCACGTCCTTCAGATAATGAATGAGCTTCTCATTGCCGATGGCAAATCCGATTCTCGCACCTGCCATAGCTCTTGATTTTGAAAAAGTCTGGACAACCAGCAGATTTTCATACCGGTTGATCAGCGGAAGCGCCGAGACCGCCCCGAAATCCACATAGGCCTCGTCCACAATGACCACCTTGTCCGGATTGGCCGCTGTGATCCTCTCAATATCCGACAGCGGCAGCTCCACTCCCGTAGGTGCATTCGGGTTAGGGAAGATGATGCCTCCTCCCTTTTCCTCATCGCCCTGATAGGATGCCGATCCCGGCACATAATTCTCCGGATCTATGGTAAAGTCCTCCCGAAGAGGCACCATGGTGTACGGTATACGGTAAAGCTCTGCCCATACATCGTAAAACGAATAGGTGATGTTGGGAAACAGCAGCCGTTTCCCGGATGTGAAAAAGGTCAGGAACGCCATCGCCAGCACATCATCGGAACCAATTCCGACAAAGACCTGCTCTGCCTTTACTCCATAGCGCTTTGCCAGAGCATCCGTAAGAGGCTGCGCATTCATGTCAGGATACAGCCTCAGCCTTCCGTAATCCTTTTCCAGCTGCCTCGCCGCATCCGCGACTCCCGGTGCCGGCGGGTAAGGGCATTCATTGGTGTTGAGCTTGATGATCTGCGGATCCTTCGGCTGTTCTCCTGCCACATAGGGATCCACTCTCCGCACATTATCTTCCCAGTTCATACATTCTCCTCGCACATTGCCTGATCATTTCTTCTCCCACTCCTGCAGACAATCGTCTGCGCGAGCGCAAAATCAGGAACAATCTTCCTTTCCTCCGATGCCGACACGGAACACCTCTGTTCACTGCAGAACCTTGGAAAGGAAATCTCTCAGTCTCGGATTCTGCGGATTGCTGAAAAATGCATCCGGCGTGTTCTCTTCCTTGATCACTCCCTCATCAATGAAGATGACCTTTGAAGCCACCTGCTTTGCAAAAGCCATCTCATGCGTCACAACGACCATGGTCATGCCGGACTCTGCCAGCTTTGTCATAACCTGCAGCACCTCTCCCACCATCTCAGGATCCAATGCAGACGTCGGCTCATCAAAGAGCATCACATCCGGATTCATCGCCAGCGCCCGGCAAATAGCAATGCGCTGCTGCTGCCCGCCGGACAGTGATCTTGGATAGCTGTCTGCCTTATCCTCCAGATTCACCCTGCGCAGAAGCTTCAATGCATTCTCGTGTGCCTCTTCTTTTTTCATCAGTCCCAGCTTGACCGGTGCAAGAGCAATGTTATCCATGATGGTCAGATTGTTGAACAGATTGAAGTGCTGGAACACCATTCCCATTCTCTGACGCACCTTGTTGATATCTGTATGTGGATCATTGACCCGAATATCATCCAGCCACACCTCTCCTCCTGTCGGGATCTCCAGCAGATTCAGACACCGAAGAAACGTGGATTTCCCGCAGCCGGAAGGTCCCAGGAGCACGATCTTCTCCCCTTTGTGAATTTCATAATTGATTCCGCGGAGAACATGATTGTCTCCGAATTCTTTTCTCAGATCCTTTACGCGGATCAGCGCATTTGCTTCTGCCATCTGTTCCATTATCCTTCCTGCAGCCTGCATGTCATCCCTGCTGCCTGCATCGCCTATCTGTTCAGCCCCGGCACACGTTGGCATGAACCGGATGCCCGAAGACACATCCACAGCGATTGTTCTTATTTCGCTCTTTGGAAAATCGCTACCGGCTGTCGCTTTGTTTCATTTTCTTTTCCAGGAGACCAAAAAGAATGGATAGAATCTTAACGACGACAAAATACATGACGGCAGCTCCCAGAAGCGGCATCATGTACTGATACGTTGCAGAAGACACCTGATCGGACGCGTGTGTCAGCTCCGAGAGTCCAACGGCAGATGCAATGGATGTCTCCTTTAAAAGCGTGATGAATTCATTCAGAAGAGACGGAAAACAGTTCTTGAAGGCCTGCGGCAGAACAATGTAGGAAACCGTCTGTACCTTCGACAGTCCCAGAGACCGTCCTGCCTCCATCTGCCCTGCATCCACCGATTGAATGCCCCCGCGCAGAATCTCTGCGACATAAGCCCCCGAATTGATCGCAAAAGCCACGGTTGCAACCAGAATCTTATTCTTGGAGGTCGCCATGATAACATTCCACATGATCAGGAGCTGGATCATGGTGGGAGTTCCTCGGATGACATCGATGTATACGAACGCGATCCGGGATGCCAGCGTCCGTTTCCTGTTCTTGCCCCGGCTCATGTTGCAGAGGCAGGCCAGAGTTCCCAGAATCACGCCGAGAATTGCTGCAAACAATGTCACCTCAAGGGTATTGCCAAGTCCCTTTACAAAAAGCATCCACCGATCATTCTTAAGAAATGCCTTATAAAACTGATTTACTAAATCTGCCATAGAATTCCTTTTCGATTCGAATCGATTGGCCGCAAAAAAAGCACGCACCCCTTCAGATGGACTCCGTGCCCCTTCACCGATCCTTTCCTCATCTGATTTCCGGCAGCCGGTGAATTTTCCCGAAATGCCGATGTGTACCCGCCTATTGTATCCTCAAACTGCCCAATTTGAAAAGAGGATGGGAGCATTTCGCATCCCATCCTCTTTGATCACTGCGCTGCAGACCGCTGTCATCCCCGCGGGAATCACGTCTGCCTTCCGTTCAACCGATTTCCGTCAGACGAAGAACCGTTCTGTCTTCTCCAGGACCGCGCCTGTGATTATTCTGCCTCGTAGCTGTTGATATACTGCTCCACCAGCGTATCATAGGTTCCGTCTGCCTTCATCTCAGCCAGTGCGTTGTTGATTGCCTCCAGCATAACCTCATCATCCTTCGGCATTGCAATACCATACTGCTCCTCGTCGAAATCAAACTCAGAGCCGTCTACCAGCTGCAGCTTGTCGGAATACTGAGCAGCGAAAGCCTCTCCGGGAACCTGATCGATGACAACCGCATCATCCTTTCCGTTAACCAGATCCAGAACAGCCTGGTTAAAGCTCTTTACGGATACTACCGCACTGTCATTGATCTCTCTTGCGACAATCTCACCGGTTGTGCCGGCCTGCACGCCGATGGCAGATGCAGCAGCCAGATCCTCTGCCGTCTTGATATCAGAGTTTATCGGCAGCAGAACAGCCTGTGTCGCGTTGTAATAAGAATCGGAGAAGTTTACAGATTCCTTTCTCTCATCGGTAATGGTCATACCCGTTGCAGCACAGTCAACCTTCACACCGATGGCAGCAACGATTCCATCAAAATCCATATCCTCAATGACAACATTCACACCAAGGCGCTTGCCGATCTCATTCATCATAGCCACGTCAAAGCCTGTGACGTCGCTCTCGTTGGAAGTAATCGCCTCAAACGTATCGGTTCCGTCTCCTACGTACTCAAAGGGAGGGAATGTCGCATTCAGTGCAACGGTCAGTTCACCGTCGGACAGATATTTCGAGCCGGACAGATCAACCGTGCTGCTCTCCTCTGCTGCAGCATCCACATCCTCTGCGGTCTCCTCTTCCTCTGCAGTCTCCTCCGTGGTCTCCTCTGCGTTCTCTTCTGTGGTCTCAGTGGTATCCTCCGCAGCAGTGTCTGCAGCTTGGCTGCATGCAGCCAGGCTGAATACCATCGTTCCTGTCAACAACAATGCCATTAATCTCTTCATAATATACCTCCTCTGAATCTGCGGTCGGCGCAGCATCCCTGTGTTCTGCAGCACACGACCCTACAATCGGAACATATGTTACCATTTTTCCTTTATTTTGCAACACTGCAAAACTTTGCACACCGCAAGGCAGGCATCTTCGCCTGCATGTCTGCGAACTTTGCACACCGCAAGGCAGGCATCTTCGCCTGCATGTCTGCGAACTCTGCGCACCGCAAGGCAGGCCGAACGAAAGCAAGCGAGCGGAAGCGATGCTGCGAAGGTTCGAAGCCTGCCGAGGATGTCGCATGTGAGCAGCTGCAGGCGAAGATGCCACACCCCGCGGAAGCATC
>CAVAJA010000198.1:0-3808 GCA_963588615.1 Lachnospiraceae bacterium
GTATCAGGCGTATCTGGATGGAGCCAAGGTGGGAGAGGATGAGCTCACCCCCGGCTGGACGAGCTATCATAAGCATCTGGTCTATCAGACCTATGACGTCACACAGCAGCTGCAGGGCGGCGAAAAGACACACTGTCTCGGCGCAATGCTGGGAGCAGGATATTACAAGGGGAATATGGGCTTTCTCGGTCTGCGCAACAATTATGGGAAACAGACCGGCTTTCTGGCGCAGCTGACGATTGAATATACGGACGGAACAAAGGAAATCATTGTCACAGATGAGAGCTGGATGGGAGCGGACAGCCCGATCCTGTTCGCAGAGATCTATGACGGTGAGATTTATGATGCAAGGCGGGAAATCGAAGGATGGTGTGAGACCGGGTTGGAATGCGCTGCAGGATGGCACCGTGCAGAGATCCTGCCGCTGGATAAAAAGATCCTGAAGGCGCAGTTCGGCTCCAAGGTGGGGGAGCAGGAGAGCCTGCCGGCACGCAGAATCTTTACGACGCCCGAGGGGGACACCGTCATTGACTTTGGACAGAATCATGCCGGTTGGATTCACATAAGCGTTCATCATGCACATCCGGGGGATGTCGTGGAGCTGGACTGTTTTGAATCACTGGATGCGAAGGGCAACGTGTATGTGGAAAACCTTCGCAAGGCGAAAAACCGCTTTGTCTATACCTGTAAGGGGGGAGCGACGGAAGAATACCATCCGCACTTCACCTATCAGGGATATCGCTATGCGAAGGTGGTGTCCTGGGCAGGCGACGCGCTGCAGCCTTCGGATGTGTGTGCGCATGCGGTGTATTCCGGAATGGAACAGACGGGAACCTTTACCTGTTCCAATCCGGATCTGAATCAGCTCTGGAGCAACATTACCTGGAGCCTTCGCAGCAACTTTGTGGACATCCCGACGGATTGCCCGCAGAGAAATGAGCGTCTTGGATGGACGGGGGATGCACAGATCTTCTGTCCGACAGCAAGTTATATCCGCGGAACCTATCTTTTCTTTGCAAAATGGCTTCAGGATGTGGCCTTCGATCAGACGCCGGAGGGCGGTGTGCCGCATGTGGTTCCGGACATTATTACGCCTTATATCGATGAGGTTGAAGACTGGCTCTGCAGCCAGGGAACGCACTCTGCTGCGGCGTGGGCAGACGTTGCCGTGCTGAATCCGTGGACGCTGTATCTGATTTACGGCGATGAGAGAATCCTTTCTGACCAGTATGAGAGCATGAAGAAGTGGATTCAGTTCATGGAGAAGCATGCGGACGGCATCATCTGGAATTATAAGCTGCAGTTCGGAGACTGGGTTGCATTGGATGCTGAGGAGGGGAGTTATTTCGGCGCGACACCGAATGATCTGACCTGCACGGCCTATTACGCGCATTCGACAGGAATTTTCGCAAAGATTGCCGCACTTCTCGGCAAGGAAGAGGATGCATCGTATTACCGTGCGCTGGAGCAGAAAATCAAAAAAGGATTTGCGGAGGCATTTTTTGATCCTAAGACGGGCGGGATGACGGTTCAGACGCAGACGGCGCATATCATTGCCCTGTATTTTGATCTGACACCGGAGAAATATAAGGAGCAGACCGTGCGGGAGCTGGTTGATCTTCTGGCAAGGGAGAACGGGCATCTGGTTACGGGATTCGTAGGAACGCCGTATTTTACGCACGCACTGAGTCAGAACGGACATGTAAAGGAGGCGTATGAGCTGCTCCTGAAGGATGACTTCCCGTCGTGGCTCTATCAGGTGAAGGCGGGTGCAACCACGGTATGGGAGCACTGGGACGGCCTTAAGCCGGACGGAACGATGTGGAGTGCGGACATGAATTCCTTCAACCACTATGCGTACGGATCCATCGGCGAGTGGCTGATCAAGGTCGTGGCAGGCATCCGCTGCGATGAAAAGGAGCCGGGATACCGCCATGTGAACCTGACTCCGCAGCCGGGCGGCGGACTGACCTCTGCAGAGGGTGTTTTCCAGTCTGTGTATGGAGAAGTGAAGTGCGGATGGGAACAGGAGAACGGGAAGGTGAAACTGCACATAGAACTTCCGGCCAACACGACAGGAACCTTGTACTGGGGTGAAAAACAGATAGAACTCGACAATGGATGCCATGAGATGGCAATGGACATTCTGTAGAGAAAACGGGCCTGTATCATTCATCGGAAGCGGGTGAGTGGTACAGGCTTTTTTACGGGTGATTGCGGAATCGCTGCGATGCCGGAATAAATACGTGTTATGAGGAATGGAAGATAGGAACCGATGTTTTCTTGGAAAAAAGTGAAACACAAAATAAATACAATGTCGTTTCGACAGCTGCTCCTTGTTCTGATGATCGGCATGGCGAGTTTTTTGCTGGTTTTGATCGGAACAGTGATGCTGGTCTTTTTCCGGAATTATATAGAGGAGCAATATAAGCAGAACCATGCTTCCTACATGGCGCTGTTCAGCGATTTTCTGGGAAATGAATTTGATGAAATCATAGATGGAACGCGCGATCTTCTGAAAAATCAGCAGTTCGTTGAAATTCTGGAAAACAATCAGGAGCTTCAGAAGAATACCCTGTATTTTGGCACAGAGGAACAGATGCAGCTGGATAAAACCCTTTCCGGTATGGGGGATGCTAACGAATACATTCGTGCAATTCTGGTGCTCAGCAATTCCGGAAAATTCCGGTATGTCTCAAAACAGGGAAATGCCAGCACCGTATATGAATATTACAAGAACAGCGGTCTGCTGGGAGCAGACTGGATTGCGGATGCGCAGGACGCGATGGGAAAGGAGCTGATTCGGAGCTGGAATGTGCTGGATGACACGGATGAAACCAATTTATCCATTGTGAAGCAGCTGATTAATCCGTCTACAGGAAAGAGCATGGGGTACATGGTCATTGTTGTATCGCCCAAGATCATTCGCCAGGCCTTGACGGGGCATGGGAATATTCTTGAGAACAACCGCTACTTTATTGTGAATCCGAAACTCGACCAGACGGATGAAAGGTATCTGGTCTACTCCAGCAACCTGGAGGAGGAAGATCTGCTGGAGATCATGAAGGATTATGCGAATGCAGATGAATCCACCTATGTGTACGGCAGTCATTATGAGGAGATATCCGGCTGGGACATTGTCAGTGTCATACCGAAAAGAGACTTGGAGGATGCCACCTATCCCATTCGGATCTTTATTATCGTGTGCATGTTCGTGATGCTCCTGATTTGCCTGCCGCTGTCGGGAGTGCTCGTATCCAGAATTGATAAACCGCTCATTCAGATGAAAAATGCAATTCAGGCACTTGCAAAGGGGGATTATCGACCGGATATTCATTTTGATGACAGTGAAATTGGAAAAGTAGGTCAGTACCTTCTGGAAATCTCTGAAAATAACCTGGAGCTTCGTGAAAAGCTGATTTCCTCCGAACTGAACGAAAAGGAAGCAGAATTGCTGCTGCTGCAGGAGAGGATCAACCCGCATTTTCTGTACAATACGCTGGACGCCATTTATTTTATGGCAGTTATTGACGGTGCAGATGATGTTGCAGATATGGTGCGGTATTTGTCGGAGGTGTTCAAGCTCAGTCTGAACAACGGTGATAAGCTGATCACCATAGAAGATGAGCTGCAGAAAATACGCGCCTATATGAAAATCCAGAACATGCGTTATCAGGACAAGTTCATGCTGGAGATCGATGTGGATGAAAAAATCATGAAGAATAAAATCCTGACCTTTCTCCTGCAGCCGGTTGTGGAAAACGCAGTCATTCATGGGCTGGAAGCGAAGGTCGGCTCCGGCACGGTG
>CAVAJA010000199.1:0-3387 GCA_963588615.1 Lachnospiraceae bacterium
CAGGGATGCCGTGTAGCGGGCGGAATCATTGATGTACAGCAGGGCAGACAGGAAATCATCCCAGCGCCACATGAAGGAGAAGATTCCGCCGGTGACCAGAGCCGGCGTAATCAGCGGCAGGATTACTCTTCTGTAAATTCCAAAATAGGAGCAGCCGTCGATTCTTGCAGCCTCATCCAGTTCCCTCGGGATACCATTGATGAAGTTCATCATCAGGTACACGAAGAAGCCCTGGATGGCAAAGAAATAAGGAACAATCAGCGGAAGGTAGGACCCCACCCAGCCAAGCTTCTGATACCACAGATACTGCGGAATCATCAGAACCTGAGCCGGCAGCATCATGGATACCAGCATGGCAGCAAACAGGAGCTTTTTGCCCCTGAAGTTGCAGCGCGAGAAACCGAATGCCACCAGGGAAGAGGAGACCACCGTGCCGATCGTAGCAACTACCGAAATGAACAGCGAGTTGGAGAAAAAGGTTCCGAAGCTCACCTTTCCGAAGCCTCTCCAGCCGTTCACATAGTTTTCAAGAGTGAATTTTTCCGGAATCAGGTTTCCGGCCGTCGTGAAAATCGTGCTGGTCTCTTTAAAAGAACTCATGACCATCCACACAACGGGATACAGCATGACCAGACCAAATGCACAGACAATTACGTTGTATACGATACTTCCAATTTTCTTCTTTGTTTTCATCCTAGCTCTCCTCATAAACCCAGAAGCGCTTCGTAGCGAACAGGACTGCCGTGATCAAACCTACGATCAGGAGCATGATCCATGCCAAAGCCGCGCCGTAACCGGTGTTGTAGTATTCAAAGGATTGCTGATACATATAAACGGTATAGAACAGCGTAGAGTTCATCGGCTTACCCTGTGTAATGATGTAGCACTGAGTGAATGCCAGGAAGCCGTTGATCATCTGCATTACCAGATTAAAGAAAATCGTGGGTGTCAGGAGCGGCAAAGTAATGCTGACAAACTGTCTTAACTTTCCTGCTCCGTCAATGTTGGACGCCTCATACAGGGACGTCGGAATCTGTTTCAGTGAAGAAAGGAAAATCAGCATGGAGGATCCGAACTGCCAGATGGCCAGAATGATCAGAGTCCAGATTGCCGTATTCTTATCTCCCAGCCAGGAAACCGCTTCAATTCCGAGAAACGACAGCAGCTTATTTATAACACCATCGATTGCGAACATGCGCTTCCACAGGATGGACACGGCAACCGAGCCGCCGATGATGGAGGGAAGGTAGTAAGCCGCGCGATAAAACGCCGTCAGCTTGCTGCTCTTGAGCAGCAGCATTGCTACCAGCAGTGCAAATGCCAGACGCAGCGGAACCGAAATCAGTGCATAATAGAAGGTGACCCGGATCGACTTATAGAAAACTTCATCCTGAAATGCGCTTATATAATTCTTCAGACCAACAAAGGTAGGGGCTGACAGAATATTGTAGTCGCAGAAGGAATAATAAAGTGAAATGCACATCGGCACGATCATGAACAACAGGAAGCCGATGATGAACGGAGAAGTGAATGCCAGACCCGCCTTCGTCTCGGCGTCCAGCCGCGGCTTTTGTGACGCCACTGCACTCTTTGCCATAACAGAAATCTCCTTTCCATAAGAGCAGTACAGGACTGCTTCGTCCTGCACTGCCCCTCATCTGTGTGTCTGTCTATATTACTTGCTCAGGGCTGCATTGCCTGTGCTGATCAGTTCTGCAGCTGCCTCTTCTGCTGTTACCTCGCCGTAGCAAACCTTCTCAACCAGCTGGTTCACTGCCTGGATAACCTCTGCAGAGCCTTCCGGTGAAGGAGCATCGATCGGAGAAGAGTTCGGTGTTACAACATTGTTGACGAAATCCGTTGCCTTCTGGCTGGACTCATCCAGAAGATCCTTGATGCTGTTGGAAACTTCAGAAGAGATCGGGATTCCGCGCTCTCCGAGAAGAACCTTGTTGGCTTCCACATCGTTGGTCCAGTAGTTGATCAGCTTTGCTGCCTCATCCTGATTCTCGGAATCAACCGTGATGCAGAAGAACTGGCTGGGCTTCAAGTAATTGGATGCCGTAGGATCCTTGGAAGGCCAGGTTGTCATCTCGATGGTGAAGCTGTCGCCTGCAGCATTCTGCAGAGCAGACAGGGAGTTGGACCAGCTGAAGGAGCACCAACTCATCGTAGAAGGACTGGAGCCGTATACCAGAGGCATCTGCTCCGGTGTTCCGATGGTGCGCTCTGCATAGATTGCAGGATCGCATGCCCATCCTTCTGCAATACCGGTCTCATAGATTTCAAAGAACGCCTCGATCTGCTCCTGCGTAGCTCCGATCTCGCCGTCGCCGTACAGCTGTCCGCCCTCGCCGCGCAGCACATATGCGCAGTAGTCAGCACCGTTTCCATAGAAAATATCGGTCTTGTAGCCGGTCTTCTCATACACTTCACGGCAAACATCATAGAACTCATCCAGAGTCATGTTGTCGTGAATCTCAATGCCGTTCTCATCCAGAAGATCCTTGTTGTACATAACAGCAGGAACGTTGACGCCCAGCGGAATTGCATAGAGCTTTCCGTCTACCATTCCGGAGTTCAGGACGGTTTCGCTGACATTGGATACATCCAGTGTGCCATCTTCCACATAGGGAGTCAGGTCAACCAGCAGACCGTTGGATACGTACTGCTGCAGATATGCGTAATCCATCTGAACAACATCCGGAAGCGTATGGCCTGCTGACGCCGTTGCCAGCTTATTCCAGTAGTCATTCCACTCCGAGAACTGTCCGTCGAAGGTGATGCCATTCTCACTGCCGTAGGTGTCCAGCACCTGCTGCGTGCGCTCGTTTCTCGTCTGATTTCCCCACCAGGACACAGACATCGAAATGCTGCCGGTTGAAGCAGTCTCTGTCTCTGCAGCAGTCTCCGTCTCCTCAGCGGCTGTGTCTTCCGATGCGCTTGCATCTTCCGTCTCAGTCGAGCCTGATGTGCTGCTGCCGCATGCTGCAAGCGACAATGCCATGACGCCGGTCAGCATAGAAGCAATCAATCTCTTCTTCATAACTTTTCTCCTTTTCCACAAGCCTTGTTGATTTGTTCCACAGACATCCGCAGCCTCCCGTCCGCTCCCTGCGGCCGATCCATCGCTTCCGTCTGCATTCTTATTGTACGAAATCAGAGTCATCCTTTTAATTCACGAATCCGACCTCTGTATGATGAAAAAAACGATTTTCCGCTTCCGATCGATGCCTAAAAAAAAGACCTCTGTTAAAAAAACGACTTTTTTTCATTTTCACTTGAAATCCGTCATTTTCTACAGTATCTTCGCTTAAAGTGTTATTTTTTTATCGACTCATACACCTGATAAGAAAACTTATCACCTGTATATCACATATGTAATAC
>CAVAJA010000200.1:0-5049 GCA_963588615.1 Lachnospiraceae bacterium
CCTCTGGAAACCTTTCCGCACACGCACACCGGAAACTCCGGCGGACAAGTGCAGGGATTCTCATTTCTCCGGAACGCATTCTTGACGATGCGGTCCTCCAGCGAGTGAAACGTGATGATGCACAGCCGCCCTTCCGGCGCCAGAACATCAATCAGGCGGTCAATCGAATCCTGCAGAACGTCCAGCTCACGGTTGCAGGCAATTCGGATTGCCTGAAATGTCCGCTTGCACGGATTTCCGTATTTGTCCTGTAATTTCATGGGAATGCTGGCGCGGATCACTTTTACCAGTTCCCCGGTTGTTTCAAACGGCTTTATCTCCCGCTGACACACAATTTTCCGTGCGATGCCGGATGCAAACCTCTCCTCTCCGTAATCCCGAAGAATTCGCGTCAGCTCCTCACAATCCCAGGTATTCACAATATCAGCGGCCGTCACTGCACCATCCTGATCCATTCTCATATCCAGCGGCTCATCCAGATTGTAGGAAAACCCTCTCTGTGGATTGTCCAGCTGATACGAAGAAACTCCCAGATCCAGAAGGATTCCGTTCACACTCCCAATTCCAAGATTTTCCAGAATTTCAGGAATGTGTTCATAGTTGCTGTGAACAATGGTCACCCGGTCGTCGAACACCCGGAGGCGCTCCCCCGCAGCTGCGATTGCGTCTTTGTCCTGATCGATTCCGATCAATCGTCCGCCTTCCGTAAGCCGGGTCGCAATCTCTTTGCTGTGTCCTGCGCCTCCAAGCGTTCCATCCACATAAATTCCGGAAGGCTGAATATTCAAATTCTCAATCACCTCATGAAAGAGGACCGGTATATGCTGAAACTCCATTTTCCAAGCCTTCCGTTTACATCTGCCGCTCTAAAAAACCCGGAACCCGCCGTTTGGACCGGACGAATTCTCCGTCTTTATCTAAATCTGGAAACCGCTTGCCAGAAGATCATCCGAAATTGCACTGATCTCCTCTGCCGTGTGTTCCTCATCGTATGCATCGTAGGATTCTTCGCTCCAGAGTTCTCCCCTGGTTCCCATTCCCACAAAGACCACGTTCTTGTCAATCCCTGCCAGCTCACGCAGCTGCGGAGGCAGGAGAATTCGTCCCTGCTTATCAATCTCCACTTCCATCGTGCCGGACATGAAATAACGAACCAGCTCACGGGCCTGTCTCGAATTGGAAGGCAGTGCCTTCAGTCTCTCCGAAAAAGCATTCCAATCGTCCTCGTCGTAAATCTGGAGACACTTATCAAAGCCTCTTCCGATCCAGAAGTGGCTTCCCAGAATCTCTCTGAATTTTGCCGGCACGATCAGCCTTCCCTTTGCATCCAGGGAATGGCGATACTCGCCAGAGAACGTCTTGGCCATGCGTCGTTTCCTGTTTTCTTATATGAGCACTTCGGTAAGTGAAGATCCCGTTGCCACATCATTCTACCACTTTCTACCACATCGTGGGTGGATTTTGGGATTTTCTTCCACAAAGTAGATTCATCATACCCCACGACCATCATATATGGCAACATCCATTGCTGATAAAACAGCCGTTTCAAAACACATGCCGACAGGGAAAAGCGCCCAAAAAAACAGCCGCACAGCGGGAAAGCTTCCCGCCGCACGGCTGTTTTTTACTCATAAATTTTTCCTGCTATAATTCGATTTTCTTTGTGTCCTCTGCTTCGGCAGTCTCCTGCTCTGCTGCAGGAACTGCTGTATGAACTGCTGCAGCCTTATCTTTCTGATGAAGCCGAATTGTCACGATTGCCACAATGGAAACCGCTGCCATCGCGACTCCCATCACCAGATTGACCGGAATAGCGGTTCCTGTAATATAAAGCTGGTCGGTTCGGATTGCCTCGATCCAGGCTCTTCCGATTCCGTATCCTGCAAGATACAAAAGGAAGATCTCCCCCTTGAAATGGCGATGCTTCAGGAACAGCAGCAGGAGGATCAGAACGCCCAGATTCCACATTCCTTCATACAGGAAGGTCGGGTGAACCTGAATATAATTGGTTCCCTCCGCAATATGGCTGGACAATTCTGCCGTGATGTCTCTTGCTCTCACGGCATCCACAGGAAGCCGCATGGCCAGAAGTCCGTCGCTGTAGCCGCCGAACACCTCCCGGTTGAAGAAGTTTCCCCACCGGCCGATGATCTGTCCCGTCAGAAGTCCGTATACCGCCGTATCCAAAATCTCCGGAAGGTACAGTTTCTTGATCGTGCAGTACACATACGACGTCAAAATGCCGCCGATGACACCGCCGTAAATCGCAAGTCCTCCCGCCCGAAGATTAAAAATTTGTGACAGATCATCCTTATAGGCATCCCAGAAAAAAAACACGTAATAAATTCTGGCTCCGATCACGCTGAAAACAATCAGCCACAGCGAGATATCCCAATAGGTATCCTCCTTCTGTCCTGTTTTCCTTGCGATCCGCGCTGCCATGAAGATTCCCAGGAGCATCCCCAGGGCGATCATGCAGCCATACAACGCAATCCGAAAATTCCCGATGTAAAAAGCCTGCGGCACATTTTTCAGATAGATTCCCAGATTGGGAAAGGCAATATCCATTTGTCCCATCTGCTCCGCCATTTCTGTCACCATCTCCTTCTGCCGCAGCCTTGTCTGCAGCGATTGATTCAATCCTGAACCAGATGCACGTCCAGCTGATTGAACGGAATTTCGATCTGCTCTTTGCGAAAGCTCTCCCGAATCTTCTCCTGCATATCCCAACGGACATCCAGATAATCCTTGATGTCCACGATGCAGCGAAGACCGACGATCACACTGCTCTCGCCCATTTCCTCCACATACGTTCTGCGGCTCATCTCCTGAATTCTCGGCTCCTCATCCATCAATTGCTCCAGAATTTTCAGTGCCTTCAGCTCATCCTCCTCGTAGGAAATTCCGATTGTAATCGTCAGGCGCTTCCGTCCCTCCGTCAGCGTAGAATTCACCACCGATTTGTTCGTGAGCGTGGAATTCGGAATCATCAGCCGTTCCCTCTGCGGCGTGAAAATCGTGGTGTAATACAGCTCGATTTTTTCCACCGTACCTTCCACATTTTCACCCTTCACACTGATATAATCCCCCTCCCGAAACGGCCGAAGGATCAAAAGCAGAACGCCGCCCGCAAAATTGGACAACACCCCCTGCGCCGCCAGAGAAATGCCGACGCCCGCTGACGCCACAATGGCCGTGATGCTGGTAGCCTCCACAATGTCCAGCTGTATGATCATTGTGACAATCGTAAAGCCCAGCACCAGAGCCTTGATCAGTGCATTCATAAAATGACGCACGGTCGGAGCCGTCCCCCGCTTTTCAAGGTAATGCTCCATGGTGCCGAGGACTTTTTTCAGAATTTTGGCAATAACGATATAAACAAGAACACAGAAACCGACGCGCAGCAGAAACTCCAGTGCCGAAGCCCCCAGCTTTGCAAGCCACGTATCAAAATTCAGAATATTAATCTGATCCATATGCACGCCGTACTTATACGTTGAATCGGAACAGGATCACATCTCCGTCACGAACAACATATTCCTTTCCTTCCATCCCGACGAGTCCCTTCTCGCGGGCTGCAGACAAGCTTCCCTCGCGCAGCAGCACCTCCCAGTTCACGACCTCGGCCTTAATGAAGCCCCGTTCGAAATCAGAATGAATCTTTCCGGCTGCCTGAGGGGCCTTTGTGCCGATGCGGATGGTCCAGGCTCTGGTTTCGTCCTCTCCCGCCGTCAAAAAGCTCATAAGTCCCAGGGTGTGGTAGCTTGCCTTGATCAGCTTATCCAGTCCCGACTCCTTCAGACCCAGGTCCTCGAGAAAGATTTGCTTTTCCTCGTCATCCAACTCGGAAATTTCCGCCTCCATCTTGCCGCAGAGGGCGAACACCTCACTCCCCGTCTTGGCCGCATAACGGCGCACGTCCTGTACCATTGCATTGGATGCGCCATCATCTGCAATGTCATCCTCCGACACGTTGCACGCAAAAATAACCGGCTTGGAGGTCAGAAGACTGTATTCCTTCAGGAGTTTCTCCTCATCCTCCGTCAGGTTCTCCATCGTCAGCACCATCTCTCCCGCTTCCAGCTGATCCTTGATGCGATGGAGGAAATCCAGCTCTTTTGCCGCCTCTTTGTCCATTCGGGCAGTCTTTGCAGTTTTGGAAATTCTGCGCTCCAGCACCTCCAGATCCGCAAAGATCAATTCCATGTTGATGGTCTCAATGTCACGAACCGGGTTTACGGATCCGTCCACATGCGTAACATTCGCATCCTCGAAGCAGCGCACGACGTGTACAATCGCATCACATTCACGGATGTTGGCCAAAAACTGGTTTCCGAGTCCCTCACCCTTCGAGGCTCCCCTCACCAGTCCTGCAATATCCACGAATTCAACGACAGCAGGCGTCACCTTTTTGGAATGATACATCTCCCCCAACTGGCGAAGCCTGTCATCCGGAACCGGAACCACTCCTACGTTCGGGTCGATGGTACAAAAGGGGTAATTTGCAACATCCGCCCCTGCCTTTGTCAATGAATTAAACAGCGTACTCTTTCCCACATTGGGCAATCCGACGATACCAAGTTTCATAGTACTTCCCTGTGTCCTTTCTGTCTTTGCATCTGTTGTTTATGTCAGCGGCCGCCCTCTGTCCCTGGCAGTTCAGCCCCGGCGGCCGTCAAACCATGCTATCGATAATTGATCTTTCTCTCCTTCAGTGCCGCATAGATTTCCGAATAATTCGAATACCTGATTTTGCTGATTTTGCCCTCTTTCACTGCTTTTTTTACGGCACATTCCGGTTCCATGCGGTGATTGCAGCCCTGAAAGCGGCAGCTGCCTGCATACAATGCAAACTCCGGATAATATTCCTTCAGCTCCTCTGCCGTTATTTCCTGAAGATACAGCGATGTAAATCCCGGCGTGTCCACCAGAAAGGTATTCTCCCCTGCATTCAGCAACTCGACATGCCGCGTGGTGTTCTTTCCCCTTGCAATCTTCGCTGAAAGTTCTCCGGTTTCCATATGTGCCCTGGGACACAATGTATTGATA
>CAVAJA010000201.1:0-3537 GCA_963588615.1 Lachnospiraceae bacterium
CCCTTTCCTCGGATCTGCAGGAAATTCCACTTCAGCTCCTCCAGCAGATCACCGTGCGAGTGAAATGAAATCATCTGCGAAAGCAGAATATCCAGAACACTGAACACCAGCCACGGGACAAACAGCTGTCGAAATTTTCTGTACAGAAAGCTTTTAAAGTTTCCTCTTGGACGGTATACGTATCCCGCCGTAAAGAAAAAAGCAGTCAGATAAAATGGTGAATAAAACTCACTCCAGATTTTTGTTCGGGATTCCAGATGTGAGAGCATAACCATGATTATGCAGACATATTTAACCAGGTCTATCCACTCAATTCTCTTTTCTGATGCCATTTCTGTTCCTCTTGCACACATTTCCTGCCGCTGCAATTGCAAGAACTATTATTGTGACAATACTGATCCAGTTTCCAACACGGAATGAGAATGGCTCCTCATACACCAGCCGAACCTCTCCCCTTGTGCTGCAGGCAGGAAGAGTGAGCACAGTGAACTGGGTCGTCTCATCCATCTCTACTGCAAGCTCTGTTGCGTCTGTCTCGGTGGAACCGTCATCTGCTGTTTCCGTTAAGTATGCCCTGTGAAGCCCGTACCAGAACACCGGTACTTTCACCCGTCCCTCGGTCTCTGGGTCCTTCTCATAGGAAAAGCAATAATTTACCCCTTCACTGTGGTAATCTGTGATTTTAACCTCATCCTCTCCTTCACTCTCCGGTTTCATCCAGTCATAAACTTCTCCCGACGGCAATTCCTCCGCATACATATAATCGTAATTCGTATACAAATACTCATCAAACTTACTATTCATGTAGTCCGGGTTCGAATAGTACTCTGTGGCTGTTTGAATACCGGATACCACTGCCAGCAGGAGCATCCCTCCTGCGAGAAGCTTTGCATAAGGGATATTTGAACGCAGCAGAGACCATACCACGATGGCGGTAACCACACACAGCATCATCGCCGCAATCGTCAGAAACCTCCAGGCAAACTGAACCTGTCCTATCGTCTTGCACCAAAATGAAATCGTATCATTCAGATATGTCCACGGGAAATAGGAAGAACTGATATAAATCGCCGCTGCTCCCAGGAACAGGCACCTTTTTCCCCACTGCTGTTCCCTTTCCGTAAGCAGTCTGCTCTCCGCTCCGAGCATTTTTGAAGTACAATCCAACGAATACATCACGATGAAAGCAATCACACCGATCAGCAGTACGGATCCTATCGTCAGCGACATTTCACCCAACGGGGAATTGCTCCAGTTATCATTTCCAAAGGCAGTTCCTCCCATAAAAATCTGCCATGGTACACGGATGTATACTGAATCGTTCCTTTGCTGCTGCCAGACGAAATGGTGAAGGATTCTCCATAGAACCTGAGGAACGGAATCAGAAACCATGCATTCACACCGGCGCATAGTACTCCCGTTCCGGCCAGCCACACAATGCTCCGTCCTCGTTTTACGATTCGGCACGGATGAAGGACCAACTCGGAAATCACAAAGATCACGCAGAAAAAGGAAGAAATAACCGTCAGCACGATATGGCTGCTCAATAACCCCGTGTAGCCCAACAGCAGGAACATGGCTCCGCGGCGCTCTTTTTCGTGCAGGATCTGCCACATTCCGACAACCACCAACGGGAGGAAAGCCATGCCGAATGCCTCTCCGATGGCTGCACGAAGATACAATTCATTCATTCGGAACGGATTCAGTACATACAGAAGCGTGAATATGAGAGCAGCCTTCTCCGAAGTCACCGAACGTACCGCACCGTAAGCAGTAAACGTCGTAAGAAATGTGATAAAAATACATGTGACCTTATATGCCAGGAAGACGGTAGCTCCTGTCGCGACCATGAAGCCGGCTCCGCTCAGCATGATTTCCGGGTACATGATGGGAACAATGCTGTTCCCGCCAAGCGTTGCGGTCAGCCGCTGCGGAATCTGGTGATTCTGAATGGCCATCCCAAGGCTGCAGATCCGAGACATGTGAAAATAGATGTCATGACTCATCGGAAGATGCTCGCTCAAAAACGGCAGACTGACGCAGGACGACAGCATCAGCAGCAGAAACGGTACCGGTTTTCTCTTCCGAACAATTCTGCGGATTCCCAACATAACCGCACCAATATAGACCGTCAGCAGCAGGACTTCCCACTTCGCATCACAGCACACGGTTCCGTCAGAATTCATCGTGTAACCATAAATAGACACGACATCTTTGGGATTGCCGTCGTAATTTGCTTCCTCTCCCACTCCCTTTAAAATCGAGCGCACAACCACGTCATGATAAAGCTTGGTCGTTGTAAAATGTACCGTATGATATTCCTCTCCCGGCGTGTACTCGTGCTCTGCCAACACCGTATTGGTCCAAAGATCAATCACCTGAAACGCCGCATTGTCTGCATCTGTCTTGGCACAAATGGTCAATTCATACGTTCCTGCATAGAAGTTGACCTGCTCCATTTCTTCTGCAAGAACGAGGTCACCGGACACATTCTCCGCTTCCTCCAGGTATCCGGCTTCTGTCGTATTCTTTGAATACGTATCATTCTCTTTCAGCCTGGTATACGTCAGCGACAGAAACAGAATGATCAACACCAGAAACAGCGCTCTCTGATATGTTTTTTTACATTTTTCAAATGTCATAAATTTCATATCCGGTCACCTTGCTGCGTTTTCATATTCCCATGTTCCAGGCTGTGGCTCATCCGTTCCATATCTTCCAATCTTAAAAACATATTCATATTCGTACCCTTGGGTCAGCAGCAATGCCCCGTAGGTTCCGCCGGCTGCCCCTGCTACGAGACAACTGCATCTCGCCAGAATTCCGATGGCGATCAGATATTCCAGGTTTCGCTCATACGGAGAGCTCCCGGCATTCGCAACGTCATTGATATTCTCGCCCTCCCGCAATCGAAAGCGCCGCTGCTGATAACTGTAAATCTTTCCCGGAAAAGCTGCATTCATCTGCCCCCAGATTTCTTCATCCTCCGTGCAAAGGTAAATGCAGTCACAATGCCTTTCCGACATTACCCCCCTGCATTTAGCGATGACAGCATCCGTCCCGGGCTGCATCGGATGATTATACGGCTTTGACCGCACATAATCTGTTCCACGGCACAATACACCGAGGACCTTCCTTTGCGGCCTGCACTCTGCGTCTCTCTCATCTCCTGCTGTCTTCTCTGCAGGCACAGTGATCGTCTCCTCTTTATTTTCGCTATATCCGAATTCTTCCCGGCAGAATACATCTATTTTACTTTGAATCTCCGGCCTTACGTGAAGGTATTTCCCTGCCGCCTCCCGCCACATACGAAGCTCTTCCGAATTCAGAATCATTTTATAATCCGGGTAGAACTCGTTCTCCGGAGGAGTGATTACTCCTAACGTCACATTTTTCGCATGCGCAATATCTGCCAGCGTATATCCGCACGGCGGCAGAAAGTACCGATCCCATGCATTTACCTTCCCCACCTCTGCCTCCGTCAGCATCGGATTCGGTGAGTTCTGCATGTCAATGACCGGCAGGTATCCTTTCTCC
>CAVAJA010000202.1:0-2856 GCA_963588615.1 Lachnospiraceae bacterium
GCTGGCCTACGGAAAACAGATGGTCTCCTCGACGAAGGGGGAATCCAGTCATCAGGAGCATCCGTTCATCGCACTGGTCAGTGCAGGAACGGATCAGAGACGGGGACGGGTATATGCGATGAACTTCGTATATTCCGGCAACTTTATCGGACAGGCGGAGCTGACGCAGTTTGATTCCGTCCGCATGGTGATGGGAATCCATCAGGAGGAATTCAGCTGGAATTTAAGGCCTGGGGAGAGCTTTCAGGCCCCGGAGGTCGTGATGACGTTTTCGTCAGAGGGTCTGGGGAAGATGACGCGCTCCTACCATGATTTTTACAGGAATCATCTGATCCGCAGCCGGTATAAGGACAGGAAAAGGCCGATCCTGATCAACAACTGGGAGGCGACCTATTTTAATTTCGATACGGAGAAGCTCCTTGAAATTGCCAGAGCGGCGAAGGCGGACGGCATCGAGATGCTGGTTATGGATGACGGCTGGTTCGGAAAGCGCAGCGCAGACAACTGTTCTTTGGGGGACTGGGTTGTAAATGAGGATAAGATCAAGGGCGGACTGAAGCATCTGGTGGATGAGGTGGCGAAGATCGGACTTTCCTTCGGAATCTGGTTTGAGCCGGAAATGATCTCTCCGGATTCGGATCTTTACAGACGTCACCCGGAATGGGCGATACAGATTCGGGGGCGCAGAGCGACGCAGAGCCGTCAGCAGTACGTGCTGGATCTGTCAAACCCCGAGGTGGTGGAGTATGCCTATGAATCCGTGGCACGGATTCTGCGGAGTGCACCGATCCGGTATGTGAAATGGGACATGAATCGGCAGCTCACCGATATGGGAAGTGCATATCTGGATCGGGATTCCCAGGAGGAGCTCTTCCACCGCTATGTGCTGGGCGTGTATGCGATGCAGGAGAGACTGGTGACGGAATTCCCGGATCTGCTGCTGGAGAACTGCTCCGGAGGCGGAGCGAGATTTGATCCCGGAATGCTCTACTACAGCCCGCAGATCTGGTGCTCGGATGATACGGATGCGGCGGAACGTCTGACCATACAGGAGGGAACGGCACTGATCTATCCGCTCTCGTCGATCGGTGCGCACGTGAGTGTGTGCCCGAACCACACGGTGGGACGTGTGACCCCGTTTGAAACAAGGGGAAATGTGGCTCTGGCGGGAACCTTCGGATATGAGCTGGATATCACAAAGCTCTCGAAGGAAGAGCACGATAAGGTGAAAGAACAGGTGGCCAGGTATCATAAATACAACGATCTGGTGAGAAACGGCGATTATTACCGCATTGCATCCTTCCGGGAAAACGGCCATTATGATTGCTATATGGTGGCGGCAAAGGATCGGTCGGAGGCATTGGTGACATATGTGCAGGTTCGCGCGAAGGCCAATGCCAAGAGCATAAAGCTGCGTCTGGAGGGACTGAAGCCGGACACGGTGTACCGGCTGGAAGGCAGCAGCGAGCACTATACGGGAGATATGCTGACAAAGGGCGGATTCCTGTTCGGAGGGTTCTGGGGAGACGCAGACAGCAGACTGTATCACTTCATTGCAGAATAAACACAGATCACGGTTTGGAACAATGGAAATCGTCACAATCTGCAGAGAATAATGAGGGCATCATGGGGAAAGTCAGACTGGCAGACATTGCGGAAAAGGTAGGAGTCAGCACGGTTACCGTGCACAATGCACTTCTGGGCAACAAGGGAGTGAGTGACGCGCTGCGCGATCGAATCAAGCAGGTGGCGGATGAGCTTGGGTATCAGGTCCGCGCAGACAGGGAAAAACAGGAAAGTGAGGATACCCTGTGGACCATAGGAGTGCTGGTGGCAGAGAATTATCTGGCCCAATATGAGACCTTTTACTGGAAAATCTATCAGGAAATGGCGATGGAAGCCACGGAAAAACATTGCCTGACGGCAGTGGAGGTGCTGAAAAAGGAAGATGAGCTCACAACCCTGAAGATGCCCTCCTGCATCGAATCCCGCAGGGTGGACGCACTGATTGTGATCGGAGAGATCGGAAAGGCCTATATCACAAAGCTCAGGAGCAGGGCAAACGTGCCGGTGATCTTTCTGGATTTCTATGACAAGGATCTGGCGCAGGATGCGGTGATCACGGACAATTATTACGGGATGTTCCTTCTGACGGAGTACATGTTCGACCAGGGCATTACGGAGCTGGGGTATGTGGGATCGATTTATGCGACCTCGAGCATCATGGATCGGTACTGCGGCTTTATGAAATCAATGCTGCTGCATCATAAGAATCTGCAGCCGGAATGGCTGATTGAAGACAGAGATGCGCTGGGGCAGATGAACATTGAGCTGCCGGAACGGCTGCCGAAGGGGCTTGTGTGCAACTGTGATCTGGCAGCCTATATGCTGATCGACAAGCTTCAGGAAAGGGGAATCCGGGTTCCGGAGGATATATCGGTGGTCGGCTTCGACAATTACCTTTATCCGGGGCTGGCGGACAGAAGGATTACAACCTATGAGGTCAATACAAGGGCGATGACCAAGGTTGCGATCAATAAGGTTCTGAAGCAGATTAAAAATCCGCAGAAGGGACACGGGCTGGATATCGTGTCCGGTCATATGGTGATCAAGGAGAGCGTGAAGTCAAGATAGAATCAGCAAGCTCCCGCAGCACTCCCGAAAGGGCTGCGGGAGCGGCGGGTCGGAATATTCAAAAAAGAAGGCGAAGGCCGGCACAGGAAGCAACCTGTGCCGGTTTTTTGTATCTTTACTGTAAAAATCCCGGACAGCGGCTGCGTGTCTGTGCGAACTTGCTCACGCAGACATTGGACGGGTTAGCATACATGAATCGTCTGCTTGCAGACAGATTCACTC
>CAVAJA010000203.1:0-2464 GCA_963588615.1 Lachnospiraceae bacterium
ACCTACCGCTGTGCTGACGCCGCAGGAGATCGATGCGCTTCTGAAAATTATTGAAAACCTTCGCAAAGGCGGGAAGACGGTGATTTTGATCACCCATAAGCTGGATGAGGTGAAGCGAGTGGCAGATCGATGTGCGGTTCTTCGCCAGGGAAAGCTGATCGCCGTGCGGAATGTGGCAGATATGGACACGCATGAAATGGCGAGCCTCATGGTAGGACATGAGGTGGCTATGAATCTGGAAAAATCTCCGTCACATCCGGGAAACGTGGTCGCAGATATTCAGCACCTGACCGTGCAGAATGAGGATGGCTTTGAGGTGGTTCAGGATGTATCGTTCCAGGTGAGGGAAGGTGAGATCTTTGCCATTGCCGGGGTATCGGGGAACGGACAGACGGAGATTGCAGACGCCATCGCCGGATTGGTTAAGATGTCAAAAGGAAGAATTGTCATAGACGGGGAGGATATCAGCACACAAAGTGTCCGGAAACGGAATTGTTCAGATCGTTTTGCGTATATTCCGGAAGATCGGCACAATGTTGGCCTGATACTGGATTTCAGACTTGACGAGAATCTTGCGCTGCGAAGGTATCATGAAGGACAATTTTCACACCATCATGTTCTGAACAGGAATAAGATTCATGAATATGGAAAGATGCTGATTCAGCGGTACGATATTCGCAGCGCAGAGGGTGAGAGTACCATCGTGCGCTCTATGTCCGGCGGAAACCAGCAGAAAGCAATCATCGGAAGAGAGATTGAACGAAAGGCTCCCTTTATCATTTTTGTGCAGCCGACAAGAGGACTGGATATCGGAGCTATCGAGAACATTCATCGCCAGATCCTTGAGGAGAGAGACAAGGGAAAGGCAATTCTTCTGATTTCGCTGGAACTGGATGAGGTGATGCAGCTGGCGGACACCATCGGCGTCATGTATGGCGGCAGAATGAACAAGATTGCGCCTGCGGAGAAATTCACAATGGCAGAGGTCGGCGAATATATGATGGGGGTACGGAAATGAAAACAGCAGGAAAATATTTGAAGGTGGCAGTTTTCACGGTATTCCTGAGCCTTGTAATCGGCGGTCTTGTTCTGCTGGCGCTGGGGACCAATCCTTTTCGCACCTATTATAACTTCCTGCAGGGCTGCGGTATGGCACCAAAAGGAAAATACGGCGGAGGCAAGAGCATGCTCACGGATCTGTCGAGCTTTGTGGATTATCTCACGCCGATGCTGTTCGCAGCGCTGGCATGCGCGGTTGCCTTTGGCACGGGACTTTTTAACATCGGGATTTCAGGACAGATGCTGGCGGCAGGTTATGTGGCTACGGTGCTGGTTGGATATTCGGATCTTCCGGGGGTGGCTGCAAGGCCGCTGGTTGTCCTTATCGGAATGCTGACAGGCATGGCGGTAGGAGCATTGATCGGATTTTTGAAGTACAGATTCAACATCAATGAGGTGGTATCCTCCATCATGCTGAATTACATCATACGATATATTGTGAGTTTCCTGATTCAGACAAGACATGTGGATCCGGTCTCCAGACAGTCGGTCACCATTCATGACAGTGCACGTCTGACGCTCAGCGGGATTGTAATCGGAGGCTATAAGTATGATCTGCCCATTGGCTTCGTACTGGCAGTTGCGGCAATGCTGCTTGTTGGGTTCGTACGGTACCGCACAGACATCGGTTTCGCGCGAGGAGCGACAGGCCTGAATATTACGGCAGCAAAATATGCGGGCATCAATGTTCGCTTTGCGGTGATTATGTCGATGGGGATTTCGGGCCTTTTGGCCGGTCTTGCAGGAGTCACTTATTATATGGGATATCTGGGTTCCATTCAGCCGGGAACGCTTGCGGACACGGGATTCGATGCGATTGCGGTCTGCCTGCTGGGCAACGGAGATCCCATCGGAATTTTTCTGGCATCGGTCATCATTGAAATCATTGATAAGGGATCCATCTATATGAGCTCGCAGACCGGGATGGAATCAGAAATTGCCAGTGTCATTACCGGATTGATCCTGCTGTTCAGCGCCTGCAATGCATTTTTCATGAATCGTGCAGAACAGCGAAAACAGGAAAAACAGAAAAAAACGGTGGAAAAGACCGAGAATATTCTGAAAGCAGAAACGAAGGGGGAGGGTGCTGAAAATGGATGCAATCAATAATATCATCATCAACGGCATGAGCTTTGCTCTTCCTTTGTTCATCATGGCAATCGGTGGAATCTATTCAGAACGCGCAGGAATCACGAATCTTGCACTTGAAGGTCTGCAGGGAGCGGGAGCCTTTGCAGGAGCCCTGGCGGCATATCTTCTGACGCAGCGGCTTGGAGCGGTGTCGCAGATTCCTTATTATGCGGCAATGTTGTTCGCAATGATCGGAGGCGGCCTGTACGCGGTTCTTCATGCGCAGCTGTGCATTCGCTTTAAGGCCAACCAGGTGATCAGCGGTGTTGTGGTC
>CAVAJA010000204.1:0-3683 GCA_963588615.1 Lachnospiraceae bacterium
TTATTCTCCTTTGTAACATATCGTCTCGCCAGAATGGTCGTGATCGTCGGAGCATAGGTGGAAGGCCGTCCGATTCCCTGTTCTTCGAGTGCATGTACCAGAGAAGCCTCTGTGTAATGTGCCACCGGCTGCGTGAAATGCTGCTGCCCATCCAGTTCCTGCAGCGACAGCTCCGAGGACTCCGTCAGCCCCTTCATCAGAGAGCCTTCTCCTTTTTCATCATCCGCAGGGTGGTAGACCTTCAGAAAGCCTTCAAACGCAATTCTCGAGAAGGGCATCGTGAACACATGCTCTTCTTCGCCAGCACTTGCTGTTACGCTCACTCTGGTCTGTTCAATTCTTGCCGACGCCATGCGGCAGGCTGTGAATCGGTTCCAGATCAGCTGATACAGACGCAGCTGGTCTCTTGAAAGTGAATCCTTGATACTGGCCGGTGTTCTTGTAATATCCGTCGGACGAATGGCCTCATGGGCGTCCTGAATTTTGCCCTCTGCCTTCTTCTGGTCTCCGCTTGCCAGAAACTCTTCGCCGTATTCTCTGCGGATATATTCGGCAGAAGCTGCCATTGCCTCGTCCGAGATTCGAGTGGAATCCGTACGAAGATAGGTAATAATACCGACAGATCCGCTTCCTTTTATCTCAACCCCTTCATAAAGCTGCTGTGCAATGCGCATTGTCTTCTGCGTTGAGAAATTCAATGCCTTCGACGCCTCCTGCTGCAGCGTCGAAGTTGTAAACGGAAGCGGTGCCTTGCGTTCCCTCGTGGAAGTTTTGATTTCTGCAATCCTGTAGTCCGCTCCGCTCAGAATGCTTTTCAGCTTGTCGACTTCTTCACCGTTGGACAGCTCAGTCTTTTTCCCTGTCCCCTTTACGCCGTAATAATGCGCTGTCAGAGGCTTTTTTTCGCCCTTCACCTTCAGGACCGCATCCAACGTCCAATATTCCTCCGGAATAAAGGAGTTGATCTCATCCTCCCGATCTCCAATCATACGAAGTGCAACGGACTGCACACGTCCTGCAGACAATCCGCGCTTCACCTTTGCCCACAGCAGCGGCGAAATCCGATAACCCACAACACGATCCAATACACGCCTTGCCTGCTGGGCATCCACCAGATTCATGTCAATCTCACGCGTATTTTTAAAGGACTCTGTCACTGCACTCTTTGTAATCTCATTGAATGTGATACGGGCAACTTTTTTATTTTCCAGCCTCAGAGCCGTCATGAGATGCCAGGAAATTGCCTCACCTTCGCGGTCTGGGTCCGTTGCAAGGTATACCATATCTGCTTTCTTTACCTTTTTCCGAAGATCCGCCAGAAGGTCCCCTTTCCCTCGAATCGTGATATATTTCGGCTCGAAGTCGTGCTCCACATCAATTCCCATCTGGCTTTTGGGAAGATCTCTGACATGACCCTGACTGGCCGCCACCTCATATTTCTTTCCCAGAAATTTCTTGATGGTTTTCACCTTTGCAGGTGACTCTACGATAACCAAACTTTGTGACATTCTGTATAAACTCTCCTGAATCCTGCATTATACTCTGCCATATTCTCTTGCACAGCACCTTTTTGGTGCCGCCTCAAGATGTGCGTTTCCGAATATAACGCAATTTTTATCTCTTGGCAAGCGTTATATGCTGACAATTCAGCTAATTGTTCGATATTGACTGTTGTACAGACGCCGGACAGGAGCGGGTGGTGGAGATGTCCGCTCCTGTCCGGTGAGTGAACCGCAACCGATATTGGATTACTTTTCCTCGGCGAGCAGCTCCATCATTTCCGGAAGATCCCGAATCTTTCTCAGTTCCGGTACCGTTTGCTCTATTGTTCCAAACCCATATGCAGCATGAATAAATCTGCCGCCTGCTGCCGTCGCCGCATCATAATCTGCCTGGATATCTCCCACATAATAATAGTTATCCGCCAGATGATTGCGTTCTGCCAATTCCCGAATATTTTCTGCCTTCCCTTTTCCATTGTTGCCAAAGCACTCAATGTCCAGAAAATATTTGCGAAAACCGTAATAATCCAGAAAGGTCTCAATATATCCTTTTTGACAATTGCTGACAATATAGAGCGGATACCCTTTTTCCTGCAGTCTTCGCAGGGTCTGTTCCAGCTCCGGATAAAGCTCTCCGCCATGCTGGCCAAGATACTCATTTTCGTATTGACAGCAGGCTTTCAGCAGCTGCATTTTGTCACCTTCCGACAGCTCCGGATAAAAGGTATCTGCAATCGCCGTCATTGTCATCCCCATCACACTCCGAACATCCTCCCCAGTGATCAGGCGTCTGGAGTCGCTGCCAAGAAGCTTTGCATGACGATGAATCTCCTCCGTCCAGGAGGCCGCCACATTTTCCGAAGAATCCCACAAGGTTCCGTCCATATCAAAAATAAGTGCTGTTTTTTTTGTACTCTCCAATTTTTTCTTCCCCAAAATACGATAATCCACCAGCCACAAGCCTCTGGCAGGTGCGGTATCCCCGGCAGCCTGACGATCCAACGCCGCCAAAATGTCAGGAATCTCCTCCGGCTGTGTCATACCTCTCCCGACCCGAATCAATGTGCCTGCAATGATTCGAACCATATTATAGAGAAATCCACGGCCGCAGACGCGAATCACAATATCCCTCGCCTCATCCTCCTGCGCAATGGTGTGCTGCCTGGACAGCATCAGCTGCGGCACCCCGCAGCGTCGTTCCTCGATTTCAATCTTCGTAATCTCTCGGACGGTATTCTTCGTGTCCCTCGCAGGGTTGGAGAAACTGGCAAAATCATGCTCTCCCACCAGAAAGGCTGCCGCTCTTCGCATCCTGTCCGTGTCCAGATGAAAATAAGTACAGTACGCATAGCGCTGTTTCAACGGATCCGGGATTTGGGCGTTATAGATGCGGTACTCATAGGTTTTCTCGCTGAGCTGCGCCCGCGGATGAAAGTCGAAATCAACCTCCTTGGATTTGCGGACTCGTATGTCCTCCGGAAGATGTGTATTCACCGCCATGGAAAACTTCGCCGGCGGAATCGGCGAGGCGGTGTCGAACACGACATAGTTGCAGAGTGCATGAACCCCTGCATCGGTTCTGCTGGCTCCCGCCACGTGAATCTCTTCTCCCGTCAGCTCAGACAGAGCTCTGTTCAATTCCCCCTCGATGGTCCTGATGGATGCATCCTTCTGCGCTGCGAAGCCCGAATACTCTGTTCCATCGTAGGCCACCACCAACATGATACGTTTCATAATTCCCCTTTGATCCGATACGGTCTCAGCTTAACACCGCAATCACAATACAGCCTGTCAAATAGAACAGCAGGCCTGCAAATCCAGCATAGTCCCTCTTTTGATAGATGAGAGGCTTCATTTTCGTTCGTCCCTCTCCCCCGTGGTAACACCGCGCTTCCATCGCCATAGCAAGATCATTTGCCCTCCGGAATGCCGAAATAAACAGCGGCACCAGAAGAGGAACCAGGCTCTGTATCTTTTTCATTAAATGTTTCGATTCAAAATCCGCCCCCCTGGCCATCTGTGCCTTCATGATTTTATCCGTCTCTTCCATCAGAATCGGTATGAAGCGCAGCGCGATCGACATCATCATGGAAATTTCATGCACCGGAACGTGAATTTTTTTCAGAGGTCCCAGGACATTCTCCAGTCCGTCCGTCAGCTGATTCGGGGTCGTTGTCAGCG
>CAVAJA010000205.1:0-21846 GCA_963588615.1 Lachnospiraceae bacterium
GTTCTACGTGTGTCCCCTGACATACATGCAGTCGGAAGGGCTTTCCGCCAAGCTTGACCGTGTCAATGCCGACGTGTACGAGGATGAAATTCCCGCTGTCAGAGGCAATCTCCAAAGCATGCCGGGAATCGGCAATATGAGAGATCGTTCCGGAAACGGGGGCGTAGATTTTACCGTTCGAGGGAAGAATGCCGATGCATTTTCCCAGCTTGCCGCTGGAAAACATTTCATCGGGGATTTCACACATGGGGATGAGTTCCCCGTCAGCAGCGGCCCCGATTTCCGGATTCTGCGTGGAGCTTTTTTCAGAATCGGATTCTGCCGTTTTTTCTGCGGCGGAAAGCTTTTCTTCTGCCAGCGCGGCCAGTCTTTTTGTTTCATTTACCATGCGGACGGGAACGGAAAGCTCATCAATGCCGAGACGGATCAGGCGGTCAATTGCCTGAGGGTCGGCGGCAAGCTGACCGCACAGTGCGGCTTCTGCACCATGTGCGTGAGCGGCCGCTGCGGTCATTTCGATCAGCTTGAATACCGCAGAGTGGTACGGATTGAAATATGGATCCAGCCCCTCTGCCTCGCGGTCGATTGCCAGAGTGTACTGTGTCAGATCATTTGTGCCGATGCTGAAAAAGCTGACCTTATCCGCCAGTTCCTCCGCACAGACAGCCGCTGCGGGGGTTTCTACCATAATGCCGAGCGGAAACATTTTAAAGGCGGTGCCCTCAAGTGTCAGCTCGTGAGCAGCCTTTTGAATCCTTTCTTTGATCGCATCGATCTCCCATGCAGATGCAATCATGGGAAACATAACCTTTAGATTTCCGGAAACACCGGCCCTAAGAAGTGCTCGGAGCTGCGTATGGAAAAGGCTGTCCTGTGCAAGAAGGACGCGCACTCCGCGCAGACCAAGAGCAGGGTTCGTCTCTTTGGTCGGTGCAAGCCACGGCACGTTCTTGTCAGATCCGATATCCATGGCGCGGATGACAACCGGCTTGTCTCCCATGGCATCAAGCACCGACCTGTATGCGTGATACTGTTCCTCCTCATTCGGGGCCGAATCCCTTCCCAGAAAGAGAAATTCGGTTCGAAATAAGCCGACGCCGTCTGCATCTGAGGTGAGCAGGGCATCGATATCGCCGGGACCTGCAATGTTGGCACAGACCTTCGTGCGGCAGCGGGCGGTGTCCACAGCGCGTTTCAAGGTCTGCTTTTTGCGTTCTGCCTGTTCCTGCATCATGCGTGCTGCCGCTGCTTTTCGGGTTTCCGGATCAGGATCAATCGTGACGGTTCGGCTCACGGAATCGAGGATAATAAAGGATGCATTCCGGGCATATGCAACAGCTTCGCTGCTGCCATATAGATAGGGGATGCCCATATTCCCGGCCAGAATCGCCGCATGGGAGTTTGAGGATCCCTTCTCGGTCAGGAGACCGCCGATCCATGCCGCATCGGCGGAAAAAAGTTCAGCGGGACTGATTCTTGCTGCAACGAAGGCAGAGAGTTCCTGTGGTTTGTCATCAGCTCCCTCGATGATCTTAATCAGTTCATTGGCTGCGCCGCAGAGGTCATCCTGGCGGGAACGCAGGTAGTCGGAATCCATTTTGCGGAAGGTGTCCGAAAACTCTTCGGCTGTTCTGCGGAGTGCAGATGGTGCGGTCAGAAGCTGATTCCGTATGGTGTTCTCGACGCGCGAAAGAAATGCCTCATCTGTGAGAATGGAGAGAACCGTCTCTCGAATGGCACTGTTCTCGCAGGATGTGCGGTCCGAAGGTTCGAAGCCGGGAAGACGGGAGCTGCATTCGGAGCGGATGTGTTCCTGCAGCAGATGAACGGCCGCGCGAAATGCCTGCAGCTCCTTTTCCACGTCTGTAGTTTTCTGTTCTTTCTCTGCAAAATTTGATCGAAGAAAGTGTACGGGGCCCGCAAAAAATCCATTTTGAGCTACACTGCATAGAAAGGTTTTCATTGGAATTCTCCTTCAGATTCTGAATCAGGAATCGGTGCAGTGCCTGGGCGGCAGCAGGGGCATCCTTCCCCGCAATGCGGATTTCAAGCCGACTGCCCTTTGATGCGCCGAGTTCCATTAATTCGATAATGCTTCTTGCGGATGCGGTGTGCAGGCCGCAGCGGATGGTGATCTCGGCATCAAAATCTGCGGCAGCCTTCATGAGTCGGCAGGCGAGGCGGGCATGGATTCCGCAAGGGTCGCTCACGATGTGCTCCAGAGTGTATTCTCTTTCAAAGTCAAGTCGAACCGCGTCACCGTGTGTCACCATTATGTGAGAGACCGTCGCGGATACCTTGTCGGCATCGATGCCCCCCAGAGCTTCGGATACCATGGAATCACCGATTCCTGCATTGGTGATGAGAAAGCCCATGGTACAGCTGATCGCATATCCGGCCGCGTACAGTGCGGCGCTTTGGAGCGCACCTCCCTCTCCGGCAGTCATGACGAACACACCCAGCAGACCGGATACTCCCCAGGTCGTGGATGCAACATGAAAGGCTGTTACGAATGCACCGCCAAATCCGGCTCCAAGACCTGCTGTCAGAAAGGGACGTCCCATGGGAAGCGTTACTCCGTAAATCAGGGGTTCGCCGACCCCCAGGAGCGCTGCCGGCAGGGTACCGCCGATGACAGAACGAAGTTTCCTGTTTTCGAGGCGCCTGGCCTTTCGGTACAGTGCGATGGCGGCACCGACCTGGCCGCCGCCTGCCATGGCCAGAGCAGGATAGAGCATGACGTATCCGAACTCCTGCAGCTGCACGGTGTACAGGGCAATCAGTCCATGATGCATGCCGCATGCAACGAGCGGGAGGAATACCGCCGAGGCCAGGTAACCAACGAGGATTCTTATGAAAATGCTGTCAGATACACAGGCCTTCCCGATGACCCATGCAATGCCGGTGGAGACGAAACCAAATGCAGGCATAACGATAAGAATATACGGGATGGTGCAGACCAGGATCGTCAGAAGTGGTGTGAAAATAACGTCCAGGTTTTCCGGCATTCTCCTGCGGATGAATTTTTCAACGTGAGAGAGGAAGAAAACTCCGCAGAGGACCGCCAGGACGCCTCCCTTCCCGGATTGGAGAATGGAGTCGAGCGGAGAATCCTGATGATAGAGGCCAAGGAGCCGGGAGATGTCGTTGATGCCGGAGAGGGAGGAGATCATGCCCAGCATTCCGCCCAGAATCGGTGTCGCAGCAAACCGCTCAGCTGCCCGGTAACCTGCCCAGGCGTTGATATAGACCATAAATGACATGTGGATGAGTGTGAGCAGCTGCCAGACCAGATACCATCCGGTGATGTCCTTGTAGTTGGGAATCAGCTGAGCAATAAAAGAGGCTGCGCCTGCGCAGAGGCCGGCCGTGATGATGCCGGGGATCAGCGGGACAAAAATATCACCGAAAATTTTCAGCCTGTTTTGGAGTGTGGATTCCTTTGGCTCGCCGGGAAGATCCGTGCGGCCTTGGTTTTGGTCATCCTCGGAAGACGAGACTGCGGAAAGTCCTCTGGCACGGCACAGATCAGCAAATTTCCGGCTGCTGCCGGGCCCGACGACAATCTCATAGCGGTTGGGGCGATCGTGGATGAGGCTGATTACTTTTTCGGTGTTTTTCAGCTCTTCTTCCTGTACGCAGGATTCGTGCTTTACGGAAACACGGAGCCTTGTCATGCAGTTTGTGACGGAGGAGATGTTGTCTGCACCGCCGAGGAGTAAAATGAGACGGTCAACGATCTGGAAATCATTCATATCATATTCTCTGATTATGTGAGCTGTTTTCAAGGGTGGAACAATGAATGATTTGATCATATCCCGTGGATTTTGTTTTTTCAAGCAGGCAGCCTTTCATCGCGCTGCTGCGGTGAGCCACCTGTCGGGGCGGCGGAATCACTCCTGCACTCTGCTCGCCATCGGCTTGCGGCCTTTGGGTGCAATTCTGCGCATCACAGGGCAGGGTTATGGTAAAATTCAGGAAAAGAGAACGATTCAGCATCCGCATCTTAATTTTCCTGCGGAAAAATTTATCAAAGAGTGCAAATGTTGATCAAGTATAAGAGACGAATAAGAAAGGAACGAAAATTTATGAAGAAGGTAATCGCATTGTTGGCCGCAGCGGCAATCAGCGCGGCGATGACAGGATGCAGCACAGCACAGGAATCGTCTGCAGACACATCCAAGGAGAGCGGGACGGAAAACACCGCCGATGCTTTGGGAACAGAGGAGACATCGGAGGACACGCAAATGGAGAACCCCTGGACGGAAACGGATGCGGAGGGAATTGCAGAGGCAACGGGATTTGAGATGTCAGCTCCGGAAGGAGCTTCTAAGGTCAGCTATTCCTATATGAAGGAAAACGGCCTGGCACAGATGAGCTATGTGCTGGACGGTGCAGACTGGAATTACAGAATGCAGGAGGCGGATGAATTGACGGATATTTCGGGTCTTTATTATACCTGGGACTCCGCGTCGGACGGAGAGGTTTCCGGGTTGTCAGCCCAATATTACGGATATGCCGCATCCGATGAGGAGAATGCCGAGATGGTGCAGCTCGTCAATTGGTATGATGCCGTGACAGGGGTGACCTATTCTCTTTCTGCCTCCGGAACGGACCTGGACGGGATGGATCTCCAGGTATATGCAGAGGCGGTTTATCAGCCGCTTCAGGGGGAGGCAACCGACGATCCGGAGGGAGATCGAAGAGAAGAGCTGGATCAGTATTTCCTCGGAGAGCATACAAGGAGCGAGGATTCGAGCAGCCTGACCATTACGGAAAATGCGGACGGAACCTTTACGGTGAGTCTGAGCATTACCCGTCTGTGCAATCTGGAGAATGGTGTCGGGACATTTGACAGCCACAAAATGTATTTTGATGTGGAAGATCCGGACGGGGGGACGCTGTCCGGAATGATTTACCGGGACAATGACAACAGTCTGACGGTGAAAATCACAGACAGTACATGGTCGCTTCTGCCGAAGGATGAAGTGATTGATGGATTTGGAAAATAAGATCAGTACGAAACAGAGAACTTGTTATATATCAGCGGATTTCTGCGTATACATAAGTGGAATGTCGTGAGCAGATGATGGATAGAAAGGATAGGATGGATACGAGAATCTGGTATCCGGGAGACTGCGGTGACAGACAAGGACTATGGAGGCGCAGGGATGAAGTTAAGACCATGGGTAAGGCTGTGGGTTTATCTATTCGGTTCCAGAAAGATATTGGGAATTGACCTTGGGTTCTGGGTGTCGATGATACTGATTGTGGCGGTCATCATCGGAGTGAATTATGCGTTCTGGAAAGTGTCCGCAGGGGGGCAGAAAACACCCTCCGGCCGGGGTCCGAAACAGGATGGATCTGCAGCAGAGAATGCGGTGATCCGCAGGAGAAATCGATGCAGAATACAGAAGGTAAAATGGAGTGGAAGGAAATTCCAATTCAGGAGATGGAGGGGCTGCGCATTGGGAATGCGCAGAATGAGGAAGCGAGGACGGGGGTAACCGTACTGATTTTTGATGGAGGAGCGAGGGTAGGAATTGATGTGAGCGGCGGCGGTCCGGCGGCCAGGGAAACCCATCTGGCAGACCCGACGACCGCGGACAATCCGGTGAATGCCATTGTGCTGTCAGGAGGATCCGCCTTTGGACTTGCCGCAGCAGACGGTGTTGTACATTATCTGGAGGAGCGTGGCATGGGGTACGACACAGGGTTTGCCCGTGTGCCGCTGGTGTGTCAGTCCTGTATATTTGATCTCGGCACAGGAAGAGCGGATGTTCGGCCGGATTCGGAAATGGGGTATGCGGCCTGTGTTGATGCGGAGAATCCGATGCCTCAAAGCGGCAGAATCGGTGCAGGGTGCGGGGCGACAGTCGGAAAGCTCTGCGGGATGGAAAGGGCCTCGGATGCGGGGCTTGGAATTTATGCGGCAAGGCTCGGCAGCCTGAAGATGGCGGCGGTTGTGGCAGTCAACGCACTGGGGGATGTGTCGAATCCGGATACCGGTGAGAGACTGGCGGGACTTCGGACGGAGGACGGTTCGGAATTCCTGGATTCCCGCGAGGAATTGTATAAGATCAGCAGACGGACGGACATGTTCACCGGCAACACCACGATCGGAGCCATCATCACCAACGGGAAATTTTCAAAGGCGGAGATGAGCAAGCTTGCATCGATGACCCGAAATGCATACGCAAGATGCATCACGCCGGTCGGGACGCTGGCCGATGGGGATACGATCTACGCTGCATCCATCGGAGAAGTGGAGGCAGATGTCAACGTAGCGGGAACCTTCGCTGCACATGTGATGGAAAGAGCAATATTGAATGCAGTAAGTTAGAGAACTCAATAAGTCAGGAAGCTGCCCGGCAGAAGCCGGGCTTTTTTTATTGCCGATGCGGGAGTTCAAGGCCCAAAGGATCTCCGGCTCCTGTCAATTTCAATCGTAAATTCGTTCGCAAACGGCTAATTCACGTTGCTGGGTGTCAAGCGGATACGATAGTATAAAAGATACTGTGATTTTAAACAGGGGAGACATCCATAGGAAAGGATTCACGATGAAGAGGAATAAAATTGGAACCCGGATGCTGTCAATTGCATTGAGCATGGGGATAGCACTGGCTCCTGCAGCTGCTGTTCTGGCGCAGACAATGCAGGCATATGCAGAAGAACCGGGCGATGTTGAGAATCTCGAAAATGACGCAGAGGAAGAAACAGACGGTGTTGAGAATCTCGAAAATGGCGCAGAGGAAGAAACAGGCAGTGTTGAGAATCTCGAAAATGGTGCAGAGGCAGAAACAGGAAGCGATGAAAACCGCGAAAATGCTGCGGTGGAGGAGTCCGGCAATACAGAAAACAGCGCAGGCAGCGAAACCGCAGGCAGCCAAAAGAACCATGCAGTCCTGATCTACGCGAAAGATGATGCGTCATTGAAGGACGGGACGAAGAAAGATGCAGAAGCGATGGCGGCAACTCTTCGAAAGACCGATCAGTTCAGGGAAAATGCCGGGACAATTGAACACTTTCCCATACAGCAGAACAGCATGGAAAGTGTGCTGGAAGAACTGTGGGCCAAAATAGATGCCATTGCAGAACATTCGGGACAGGATTCCCTTACCGTAATCTATTATTCCGGTCATGGCGGCGCACAGAAGGACGGAACCTCTTATCTTGCATTGGGGGGACTCAACAACATTACCGCGGACAGTTTAAAGACACACCTGAAGGACATCAAAGGAAAGGTCCTGGTGGTCATCGACGCATGCTATGCAGGGGGCATGATCATGACCGCAGGTGCAGAGGACGACGAAACGGTAGAATCGTATGGGGGCTTTGATGGAGATGATTTTGCAGAAGCGCTGTACGGAACACAGAGTACTGCGGCAGAGGGGACAGGTACTGCGGCGGGGCAGCGGCTGTATTTCATTGCAGCATCAAACGGAGCCGAGACATCCATTCTATCTTACGATTACGGCAGCATGCTGACGGCAGCGCTGGAAGGCGCACTGGGATATGACTGCAGGATTGAAACCTACAACACGTATGCGGCGGACACCGAGACGGCTTCCGGGGCACAGTCCCGATCCGGATATTCCGGAGACGGGCAGATTACCATGACGGAGCTGGTGAAATATTATAAGAGAACCGCCATTACTTCGACTCCGGTGCTCTATCCGCAGAGCGACGATACGGTGCTGTTCACCTATGGTGAGGATGTTGGAAAACCGGCTTCCCTTGTCAGCAGTCTGTGCGATGCATATGGGAATGATGTTCAGGAAAACATACAGTACGACAAGGATAGGGAATCGATCCATTTCAGAATAAAGGTGCAGAATCTCTCAAATGAGCAGATTACGGTTCAGGTAGGAGCGACTCCTTTGTGGAATGCGTTGATTACGGCCTGCACGCCCGGGGAACAGGGGACGCAGAACAGCTACGTCATATGGAATGGAACGGAGACGGTTCCGGCCGGGGAGACGAAGATATTTGAGACCGAATTTTTCTGGAACGCATTTGGAGATACAGAGGATTTGGATATGAATCCGTATGTACTCAGGATATGGGACTGCAGCAGCAGGAACTACAACCTGCTGAGCTTCTACACGAGCACAAAGGAAGGAAACGGAGAGATTGATGAAACAAAACTGAGCCTTCAGAAGCCGACGGAGGTGTCGACAGAGGGCTTAGAAGGAAACAGCAAACTGGTGGTTGCCAGGACATCCCGTGTCCTGCCGATGGAGATTGTCTACGATGATCGATCGGAGAACAAACAGACAAATGCGGCGTGCCGCTTGTCCTTGTATGCGTATGATCTCGGGACAGAGCTTTCGAACGGCATTCATGTGGACAGCAGTGATTCGGCGGTGCTTGCAGATCTGGATGGTCAGAATGTTCTTGATGGGGTGACGCCGACAGCAGTTTTCGAAAACGTGAGACCCTCCCATGAGAGAAAAGCCGGAACAGAAGGTTTGTCGAGGGACAGCGTCCATACCTATGTGATGAACACGTCTGAATTGGAGATGGGACACTATTATGCGCTGCAGGTTCAATGTGTCTATGATGATTCCGAAAAGAGCGCCAGAAGTGTCTGGACGGTGATTCAAAAAGTGAGCGAAAAAGAAGCAAATGAGGAGACGTACAAGATACCGAGCTTCACGTATGGGGATGATTACTCTTATTTCTGGAAATATTACAACGGAATTCCGCTTGCAGGATGGGAGAAGAGCAGTACATATGTCGGCAGGACAGTGAAAAATGTGACGGATGAGCTTAGCTCGATGCTGGAAGAGAGTGAGATAAACGGACTGTACGCTTATTCCATTTGCGATGAAGATGATCCGGAGGATACCGGCTGGTGCAGGTGGAATGAAAAGACGCAGAGCTGGGAGGAAATGGCGGAAACGGATACCTTTGAATACGGAAGCCGGTATAAGAATCGGGTGATGATTTATGTCATAGAAGGCTACAATGTGGAATTTACAAGCGGAACAAGGTTTGAGGTTTACCATCACAATCTCGTCGGGAATGCGGTTATCTATGACAATGATATGCACGAGGCCAGCAGCGGGAGGATCGCAGAGATCTGGCTGGAACACGTTATCCCCGAGCAGGAGGAGAATGTTCTGAGACTGTATCGGGCAGTTGACGGAGATGAGTGGACACAGATCGGATCCGATGAGCTGAAAACCGGGGATAAAGTGATCATAAGAACGGTTTCGGATGCCTATGAATACAACTGGAAGCTCCTGAAGGGGCTGGAGAAGACAAAGGAGACCGTAACAAAGGACGGAACCAAATGGGAGGTGTTCGAAGTTACCAAATCCGGCGGGGAAACAAAGCCTTCAGTTGAGATCATGCTGTGGAACAGCGGGAGTAAAACAAAGGAAAACAGCGAAAGCAGCCTGGAGAGCTGCAGCTGTGCGACAGACGTTTATGTATGGAACGTCGATGGTTCGGAATCACCTTCCGAAGACGATGACGCAGGCAAGGGCGGCGGATCGGGATCAGACGGAGATTTGGATGTGGAAGGCGGTTCGGACGAAGAAGAGCCCGGCAGCGGTTCTGCGGGGGATGCCGCCCAGGAAGCGGGTGTTACGGAAACATCGGCATCCGGAATCAGCGGGCAGGGGACTGCCGAAGCATCGGTGGTGTCCGGAACCAGCGAAAAGAGCGGTACAGAAACGATGTCGGTGTCCGAAATCAGCGGACAAAGAAGCTCCGAAACCGCAGAGGCAGACGGCAGCAATGTGGGAGGAGCAGATACCTCGGACAGCGGAAGCCTGCAGACACGCGGCAAAGCTGTGAGCGGTACCGGCGATGAGGGGCAGGCAGAAATGTGGCTGTTCATAAGTCTTGGCGCAGCGGCTGGGCTGGCAGGAGTTCAGCGCATGCGGAGAAAGAGATCCCATTATATGTTCTTCTGATAGATGATGTACAGGCCCTTCAGCAGGAGCTCGTCATCCAGAATGATCTTTCTCTTGCAGTAGGGAATGATGCACTTGGCAAGGCCGCCGGTGGCAAGAACGGTTGCCCGTTCTCCCAGCTCCTCCTCAATTCGTTCAATCAATCCATCCATGGTGGAGGCATTGCCGTTTACGATGCCGCTCTTCATGCAGTCGAGCGTGTTCTTGCCGATGACATGCTTGGGAGCTTCCATGCTGATCCCGCTGAGCTGGGAAGCTCTTGCCGTCAGAGCGTCCAGAGAGATCTGCGGACCGGGAAGAATCAGGCCGCCGACATAATTCCGATTGCTGTCCAGAACGCAGAAGGTGGTCGCCGTGCCGATATCAATGATGATCTGCGGAACGGGGTAGAGATTGACGCCGGCGACAGCATCGGCAACCAGATCTGAACCAAGCTGAGCGGGATTGTCAATTTTAATATTGAGACCGGTCTTGGTTCCGGGGGAAAGGATCTGAACCTTTTTCTTAAGAATTTTTTCGGCAGCGATTCTTACAATCCCGGTGATCTGAGGGACAACGGAGGAGATGATGCCGCCCTCGAATTGTGCCGGTGAGATTTTATGAATGTCCATCAGGGACTTAAAATCAATGGCATACTCCAGCTCTGTCTTGGTGCGGTTTGTGGAGAGCCGCTCGATAAAATAAATCTTGTCCTTATCGATCCCTCCGACGACGATGTTGGTATTACCGATGTCTACAATTAAAATCATGTCCATTAGCTCCTGTGAGTGTGTGTTTGCGGCAGAAAAGAAAGAGAAGATGCGGCGGATTCCCAAATCCCGGCCCGGCAGGTTCATCGGCCTTCGGAAAGCAGAATCTCATCCAGAATCCGGTCGGCAGCCTCGTCCTTGCTCATCAGGGGCAGCTCCAGTTCCCCGCTGCGCGTAATCAGGGTGATTACGTTGGTATCGCCCTGAAAGCCTGCGCCGGCCACCTTCACATTGTTGGCGGCAATCATATCCAGATTCTTTTTTTCCAGCTTGGCTCTGGAGTTGGCGACCATATTCTCGGTTTCCATGGAAAAGCCGCAGAGGAATTGCCCTTCCGTTTTGTGTGCGCCGAGATAAGCCAGAATGTCATCCGTGCGCTCCAGCGCAATGCTCATCTGGCCGTCATGTTTTTTCACCTTGTTGTCATAGACAACGGCGGGCCGGTAATCTGCTACGGCGGCGGCCTTGATGATGATATCCTGGCTGCTGCTGCAGGAGGTGACGGCGTCAAACATTTCCCCTGCCGTCGTGACGGAAACATAATTCAGGAACATGGGCGCAGTCAGATTGGTTTGTCCGCTGACAAGCGTCACGTCGGCACCGCGGAGCATGGCAGCGCGTGCCAGCGCATAACCCATTTTGCCGGAGGAGTGGTTGGTGATATAGCGCACCGGATCGATGCTCTCCCGGGTGGGACCTGCGGTAACGAGAATTTTTTTCCCGGCGAGATCCTTTCGCCGACCGATTTCACGTTCAATGTACTGAAGGAGCACTTCAGGCTCCGGCATTTTACCGGCTCCGCTGTCTCCGCAGGCGAGACGGCCGTTTGCAGGGCAGATGACTTCATAGCCGTATTTCTTCAGGATGGTGAGGTTGTCCTGCACGATCGGATTTTCGTACATCGCCGTGTTCATGGCAGGAGAAATCAGCCGGGGACAGCGGCATGCCAGGAGCGTGGTGGTCAGCATATCGTCGGCAATTCCGTGTGCCAGCTTTCCGATGACATCTGCGCTGGCCGGTGCGATCAGAACGATATCCGCCTGCTTTGCAAGAGAGACATGCTCTACCTGAAATTCAAAATTACGATCAAAGGTGTCGATCAGGCACTTGTGCCCGGTCAGGGTTTCGAAGGTGATCGGAGTAATGAAATTCGCCGCGTTCTGCGTCATGATGACATGAACGCAGGCATGCTGCTTTACCAGCATGCTGGCAAGGGAGGCAATTTTATAGGCGGCGATGCTGCCGGTGACTCCGAGAACAACGGTTTTTCCTTTCAGCATAGAATTCCTCTTTCATTGTTTGTTGACAGCCTGCAGAACATTATCACGCAATTCGGACGATTGCACAACTACGATGCGTCCGCCGAGACTCTCGTAGATGCGGTGCGAGATGGACAGAACGGTTCTGCCGCTGGAAGCTTTCTGAAGAGCAGTTAATACCCGTGCCTCTGTTTCGGCATCGAGATTAGCGGTGATCTCATCGAGCAGCAGAACCGCAGGATCTGCTGCGACAGCGCGGGCGACGGACAGAAGCTGCCACTCACCCTGGGAGAACATCCCCTCACTGCAGGGCGTGTCATAGCCGTCGGGAAAGGAGTCGATGACCTGAGAAAGACCCGCCAGAGCGGCGGCGTTCTGCGCCATATCCCGTGTGATTCGGGGATCCCCCAGAGTGATCTGGTCCAGAATGGTTCCGGGAACGCGGGAGAACTGCTGCTCAACACAGCCGATGCAGAAGCGCTTCTGATCCGCAGGAATTCGCGCTGCATCGACGCCTCCGATGGAGACGGAACCGGACTCCGGGACATACATCCCCAGGATCATGCGGAAAACGGTGCTCTTTCCGGCGCCGGTTCGGCCGACCAGGGTGATGTGCTCCCCTTTTCGGACCAGAAGGGAGAAATCATTCAGAATCCGGCGCCCGTCTCCGTAGCCGAAGGTAACATGCGACAGGACAACCGTACCGTCTGCAGCAGAAGCGGCAGAAGTCTCTGCATTGGAATGAGGCTCAGTGACTGCGGCACCGTCCTGCTCCGGCAGCGAGAGGAAGGCATTGATTCGCTTTACTCCGGCGACGGCGGACTGGATGGTCTGGATTTCCATTCCGAGGCTCTCAATGGGAGAGAAAATGGATGCAATGTAGTTCATGATTCCGACAGAGGTACCGACGGACATGCCGAACAGGGTGAGAACTGCAGGGTTTCCGGATGCGGACATGAGCATGACAATCCCTGTCACTGCGGCATTCAGGGTCAGCACAACCGGAGAATAGACCGCGTCATAGAAATTCGTCCGTTCCACCGCCTGATAGCTGGCGAGAATTCGCTCGTCGTAGCGCTGTTCCATTGTCTTCTCCAGACGCAGCGAGTGGATCGTTCGGATGTTGTGAAGAGTTTCCGGAACCTGTCCCGATATGGCAGAGACAGCGGCGCGGTTGTCCAGCTCGGCAGAGAGCATCCGCTTCTGGACGCAGCGGGTGAACAGCGCCAGAAGCGGCAGAATGACGGTGAGCAGGAGAGCCAGCCCCGGATTCGCAAAGGCGATCACAGTAAAGATGGATACGATGCGAAGGGCATCTGCGGCCATGGAGATGACACCGGAGGTGAACAGAGCCTCAACGGTATCGACATCCCCGGAGAATCTGGCGGCGGTTTCTCCGGGAATCTGTGCATTCAGAACAGCGGCAGGAAGGCGGGAGAGCTTTGCGGACATCTCGCTTCGGAGAGCATGCGTCATTTTCTGCCCGAACATTTCCAGCAGAAGTTCCTGTGCGGAGGAAAGCAGCCCCTCCAAGGCCAGACTGCCAAAATACAAAAGAAGAGCGAAAAGAGTGAGTGCACCGCCGCCGGAGATCTGATCGATGGCCCGGGCGAGGAGCATCGGCGGCAGAAGAGATGCCAGCACCGAAAAAACAGCACAGGAAACAACAGCTGCGCTCAGACAGCGGTGATTCCCTGCGGATCGGAGGATGACGGCGAACACGCGGGAGTTCCTGAGAGTATGCAGATTACGCTTCATGATGTTCACCTCCTGTCTGGCTGTCATACAGGAAACGGTACGCGGGAACATCGGCATACAGTGTGGTATGGCTTCCGACGGTGACGCTGCCGTTTTCCATCCAGATGACCTTCTGCATCTGGGGGAAATGATACAGTCGATGCGAAATAAGCAGGATAATCTTGTCCGAGGCATAGTTCTGCAGGTTTGCAAAAATACGATCCTCTGTCGCACGATCCAGAGCAGAAAAAGGATCATCCAGAATCAGAATCGGTCTTGGATGTGCCAGCGTTCTCGCCAGGGCAAGACGCTGCGCCTGTCCTCCGGAAAGCCGGACTCCGCTGCTGCCGATCAAGGTATCCACCCCGTTTTCCATGCCCTTCACATCCTCGGAAAGTGCGGTCATTGACAGATACAAAGGGATGTCCTCGGAAGATTCCGGAAACAGATTTACGGCGATGGTGTCATTCCAGAGCTCCGGATCGTGTCCCAGATAACCGATGGCATCGGCGATTTCATAAGAGGTGAGCTCAGACAGTTCCCGTCCTCCGATTCGGACAGAACCGCCGTAGGGCTGCTCACAAAGAAAGAGGCGGCCGAGTGTGGATTTCCCGCAGGCAACGGGCCCGGTGACGCCGATGATTTCCCCGGGATGTGCCGTCAGAGTCAGATCATGAAAAACAGAGTCTCCCGCACCGTAAGAAAAGGAAACGTGATCCATGACAAGAAGCTGTTTCGAAAACGGAGTGCACGTCGGAAGCGGCTCCGGTGTTTTCAGCAAAGGCTGAATGCGTCTCCAGGATACCTCTGCCTTGTGAACCGCATTGAACAGCTTGGCTGCCTTGGAGGATTTCACGGACAGCTTGGCAAAGCAGGACAAAAAGGTGGTAAAGGCGGCAATGTCCCATGTCCGCCAGCCGCAGCCCAGTACATTCCGGCTGCCGAACCACAGAATAAAAGGAATGCTGAGATTGGAAATTACGAGATACAGAGGCGGCAGGGCAGACTGCCATACATTTGCAAGAATGCCGGCTGTTTCGTATTCATCCAGAACCGCTTCATAGCTTTGTTCGCGGAACCGCTCGCATCCGTACACGCGGTAGGTGACGGCATTGCGGGCACGATCGAGCGTGGCTGCACTGAGACGGGAGGCAGCCTTTTTGTAGGCGGAGCCGGTGACCTGCACGGTTTTTTTCATTTTCTCGGCACAGAAATAAGAGATCGGAGGGAAAATCAGGCTGATCAGGGCCAGACGCCAGTCGTAAAAGAGCAGCATGCCTGCGTAGGCAGCAAGTGCAATGCCGGTATCAAAGATCTCAGTGGTGAATTTGCGCATACCCTCCGCACAATCATCGACGTCAGAGATGGCCTTGGTCATCAATTCACCGGCACCCTGATGCTGCAGATCGTTCCGGCTGAGGCGAAGGAGGTTGGAGTAGAGGATCCCCTTCATCCGGCGGTTGATGTTGTTGGCAAAGCGGCGGACATAAAAACGCTTCACGAATCGTGCGGACTGTACGAAAAGCGTGATGAGTATATAGGTAAGAACCAGCCGCAGCATGGCCTTCGAGGATGCTTTTCCCAAAAGATTGTCCGCAAGGCACTGGGCAAGACGGCCCTCAAACCAGGGGCCTGCTAAAAGCCCCAGGTTGTAGATCAGTCCGGTTAGGGTGACGAAGGTCAGCGGGAGCCACTCGAGGCGAAAATAATCCAGGATGCGGTCGGGGTGAAAGGAAGGCTGTTGTTTCATGATCTCTCTCTTTGAATACGGAATCATCCGATGTCTGACTCAACCATTATAGTACGACCGTGTGGGATGATTGACGGGAAATTTGAACTAAAATATAATTCTTGTTAAGAACGATTCTTAATTGCAGGAGGGATAGATGGAACACCGGAACACCATTCAGAAGGAATTGGTTCGGAGAGCGGTCTTTGAGATGAAGCGGCATGTCACAGCTGACGAGGTCTGCGAATTCATCAAAAGGGAGTATCCTTCCATCGGAAAGGGCACGGTGTATCGAAATCTGACGGTTCTGGCAGAGGAAGGCAGCATTCGCAGGGTGGAGATTCCGGACGGACCGGATCGGTTTGATTTCACACTGAAGAACCACTACCATGTCCGATGCGTGAAGTGCGGCGATGTCTCTGATGTGGATATGGAAGTGCTGCCGGATCTGATGGAGAGGATCGAGAACCGGCACGGCATGCAGTTTTTGAGCTATGACATCCTGTTCAAGGGAATCTGCAGCAGGTGCCGGAAGGCCGTATCCTCTCCCGCCGAGTGAGAGGCGGTTCCTTTGAATTGTTGAGACTTTACATGTTCTTTACGGTCTGATACGAAATTTAACCCACAGGTGCGAATATTCTTTACATTCGTTCGTTAGGATACGGCGTATGAAAAGGAAAAGCACGCGAAAAGTAATTGCAAATATGCAGAAGGCTGTCATCGGAGCGGTGATTCTTGTTGTCACTCTTTTTCCGATATACTGGCTGGCGGCGATGTCTGTCCGTCCCACAGAGGAGATGAAGGACAGAATCTCTGTGATTCCTCAGAGCCTGACTGCAGCACATTTTCTGGAACTGTTCCGGGAGAAGGCCTTTGGCCGGGCACTGGGCAACAGTCTGGAGGTGTCCCTCATCTCGCTTGTGATCTCTCTTAGCTGCGGACTGTGTGCAGCCTATGTGCTGACCAGAAAGCGCTTTTCTTTTGCGGCAAAAAAACCGATGAATTTCTGGATTCTGCTGGTTCGGATTCTGCCGCCCATTGCATTTACAATTCCTCTGTACACAATGTTCAACCGGCTGGGAATTCTCAGTACGAAGCTTCCGGCGATTCTGGCTTGTGTGCTGATCAATATTCCGTTCATTATCTGGTTCATGATTACGTTCTTCCGAATGGTTCCCGCTGAGGTGGAGGAAAGCGCACGTATTGACGGCGCCTCGGAATGGTATCTGTTCCGCAAGGTGGTACTGCCGTTGGTTGCACCGGGCACGGCAGCGGTTGCCATGCTGTCCTTCCTGTATGCGTGGAATGAATATACCTACAGTGTCATTTTCGTACAGTCCGCACAGAATTATACGGTTCCGCTGGCTCTTGCTACGCTGAATTCCAGCGATTCGCTGACGAATTTCGGTCTTGTGGCAGCAGGCGGCGTCATGTCGGCAATTCCAATTTTAGTGTTCGTGCTGTTCGCTCAGAATTACCTGATTGAGGGTCTTTCCAGCGGCGCAGTAAAGGCATAACAGAAATATCGGAGGATGATTATGAAGAAAAAAGGATTGGCACTCATTCTTGCTGCAGCTGCGGCTGCGGCATCTCTTGCAGGCTGCGGGAGTACAGGAAGCTCAGATGCTGCGGCGGAGAGCACGGAACAGGCTGCGGAGACAGATTCTGAGGAGACAGAAGATACGGCAGCAGACAGCGCGTCCGAGGAGACGGTGACGCTGACGCTTGCGCTTCGTGCAGGGACCTATGCAGAAGTGATTAAGGAATGCCTCCCTCAGTTTGAGGAGGACAACAATGTGACCTGTGAGGTTCTGGAACTGGAGGAGGATGACCTCCATTCCAAGGTTGCACTGGATGCGGTGAATAAGGAAGGCGCATATGACCTGTGCATGGTGGATGGTTCCTGGATGGCAGAGTACACCGCCGGCGGAGTACTGGCAAACCTGACAGAACTGGGGTATGAGCTGGATGATGATATCATTCCGGCGACGACCACCATCTGCTATGGGGAAGACGGAAATGTATATCTGGCACCGTACTACGGCAATGTGACGGTTCTGCTGTACAACAAGGCAAACGTGGAGGAGGCCGGATACGATGCAGACTCCATTGATTCGCTTGAGGACATTCTGGAGATCTGCAAGAGTGCACAGGCAAACGGCAAGAAGGGATTCCTGTATCGCGGAGACACGGAGAACAATCTGGTTGTGGATTTCCTGCCGATTCTGTTGTCCTATGGCGGCTGGGTGGTAGATGACAACAACCAGCCTACGGTAAATACACAGGAATTCAAGGATGCCGTGAACTTTTATCTGGAGCTCATTGCCACCGGAGATGCTGAGAGCAAGGATGATCTGATCGCATCGGTTGACAATGGAACGGGAACCATGGGCATAGGCTGGCCGGGCTGGTACACTCCCAATGCGGATTCTGCAGGAGATTACAGTGCAATTACAGGCAAGGTATCTGCAGACAGCACCGCCTGCAATGCAAACGTCTACGGAGTGTGGACCATCGGTGTTCCGGCCAATACCACGCACGAGGAGCTGGCGGTGAAGCTTTTGAGCTATCTGATGGATGCGGATGTTCAGAAGTCTACCGTTGCAGACGGCGGTGTACCTTGCCGTTACTCCAGCCTGCAGGACGAGGAGATCCTTGCACAGTTCCCTCAGTACAAGGTCGTCTGCGAAGCACTGGAGGGAGGCGTATATCGTCCGGTTATGGAAAACTGGAGTGATTTTTACACCATTCTCGGGACAGAGCTCGGCAACATCGTAAATGGGCTTAAGACGGTGGACGAGGGACTGGAGGACGCCCAGACACAGCTGGAAAATTCTCTCTGATTTCGTGAGTCTTCGATAAATAAAAGGCGGTCGTAAAGCTTTATTTGCGGCCGCCGTTTTCATGGTTTGCGCTGCCGGGGCGAATGCAGGCAAAAAGCCTGGTGCGTGTGAACAGACAGAAAGGTTCCGGTGCAATGAAGAACAGAACAAATCGACGGTTTGCGGTGGGAATGGTGCTGCCGGCAATGCTCATCATGGCGGTCATGTCGATATATCCCATGATTTCCACCATTATTTACAGTTTTACAGACTACAAGCTTCTGAAAAAAAATGTTTCTTTTGTCGGACTGCAGAATTATATTCAGCTCCTTGGCAACGAATATTTTCGTCAGGCAATCTGGGTGACGGTAAAGTTCACGATTCTGGCTGTTGTTTTTGAGCTGCTGATCGGCTTTGGATTGGCACTTTACGTCAACAGTCTGGAGGGGAAGTGGACCAGGAAAATCATGAGAACACTGATTCTTCTGCCCTATCTGTTGCCGGCGGTGACCGTTGCACTGAGTTTTCGCATGATGCTGTCGGATAATTACGGCATTGTGAATCAGTGGCTGCGCATCCTGGGGCTGCCGACCTACAACTGGTTTTCGGATATTCGTACAGCATTTCCGATGCTGGTGCTCATTGATGTATGGCAGAACAGTCCATTCGTGTTCCTGCTGCTCTATGCTACGCTGCAGGGACTTCCGGGGGATCAGTATGATGCGGCAAAGGTGGACGGCGCCGGCGCCCTCTCTACGCTGTGGTATGTGACCATTCCGAATCTGAAAACGAGCCTTGCGCTGTGCGCACTGCTGCGGACCATTGACAGCTTCCGGATTTTTGACAAGGTAAATCTGCTGACAGGAGGAGGTCCTGCCAACAGTACAACAACGATCACACAGTACATTTACAATTACGGAGTTCGAAATCTGAAATTCGGATTGGGCAGTGCAGGTGCACTGACTATGACGATTCTGGCTCTGCTGCTGTCAATCCTGTATATCCGCAATGCAATCAGCGAGAAAGGATAGAATCAATATGCTCACAGCACACTCCGGGTGTGAAGGCACACCGATGAACAGCATGGAATATGTGAAAAAAGCGGTCAGCATTCGACCGGATGCTCTGGAGGTGGATATCAGAAGATCAGAGGGTGTTCTGGTATTGGATCATGGACAGGAAAAGAGAGCCTTGCCGGCGGGCAAGGCTCTTGGCATATCGCAGGAATCCGGAGAAGAGGCGCAGCTTACTCTGGAGGACTGCCTTCGAGAGATCAAGGATTCAGGACTGTATCTGAATGCAGATCTTAAGGAGCCGGGGCTGGAGAAGGAGGTTCTCGCGGCAGCTTCCGGCGTCGGCTTTGACCGGAGCAGGATTATTTTCACCGGCTGCATCAAAGACCCCAAATCCATGGTCTGGAGGGTGAAGCCGGCTGCGGTATACGCGAATCCGGAGGAATTTGACCGCAGATTTTATGAACGGGTGATGTCCCTGACAGGGACAGAAAGAAGATCATACCTGGAACGGGTTCTGGAAATTATTCATCAGCTGGGATACAACGTGATCAATGTGAATTACCGCGTGTGCGACAAGGATATGGTTCATGTCTGCATCGAAAATAATCTGAAGCTGTCCCTTTGGACGATTGATGAGGCAAAAGAGGCAAAACGTCTGTGCGCGCTTGCCGGAAGGGACAGAATTGTGAACCTGACCACCAACAGACCGACAAAAATTTCGGCAGAATGATCCTTCGAGGGAGGCAGAAGGCAGATGCCGGGATTGCGGTCCCTGCGGCGACAAAACACATTGTGCGGGAAGAATATTTGTTTTAGCATAAACATACTGTATTGCATGGGTGGTAATCATAAAAAATGTGCGGGACATCATCGTTTATCCGTCGACGAAGGACGGATGTGCGGAGGATTCCTGCAGAACCAAGAGAGGCAGCGGGATGGAGAAGTGCTGGAGATATTTTTTCCTGGACGAAGAGAAGGATATGATTGTAGGGCTTATCTGGAGGGACGGACGGCTGTTCTATGAGCTGGAGACGCCGAACCACCACACGGGAAACCTGATCCGCAATTTTGCAAAGCTCTGCGCCCTGCCTCTTTCTGTCAATGAAAAGGGACTGCAGGTGATACGGGATGAGATCCCGGGATATGTCACTTCGGAAAATCAGGAGGTATACATCCTGCGTTTCGCGGACACAAAGGTGGCCAATATCTATCCGGACGGGCGGGTGGAGAGAAAGGCCGCGGTTCCTGCCATTGCGAAGACCCTCATGAGCCAGACGAAGGATTACAGGCTTGGGGCTGCAAAAACCATTTTCAAGACCTACATTCGGAAGGATGTCAAATTTCACACGGATCTCCACACACATATGAACGGCAATCTGACGCCGGATGTGCTCATTGCCCTCGGAATCGTCCATCAGATCCGATACCCTCTGTATTACGTGCGCAAGCTCGGCCTGGTGCTGACCGGGCGGCAGGAGGAAGAGATCTTACAGCAGCGAAGATGTGTGGAGGAGCAGTTCGTAAATTCTGATCTGAAGGGAAAATATCTGGAGCGCCGCATCAACGACAACACCTTTCTGAATTTTGCAGATCTGATTCTGAACAATCCGGAAAATGCGGAGCAGAACATTGTAAAAATACGGGATTCCCTCGCCGTCCTGAAGGATGGGCAGGCGGTATTCACCAATCTGGAGAAGGTTTACCTGTATCGGTACGTGTTTACGAAGGGCAGGGAAAGCAATCACAGAATTCAGCTGGAGGGAATCGACGGGATCCCGGATGATGATGTGCGGGAAGCAGTGCATCAGATGCTGCAGGACCGCAGGAATCCGGCCTACCGGGACAACACGCTGTTTCAGGATAAGCTCCTGTGGATTGCAAGAGGCTACCGCCGGCAGGGCATCGATTACGCGGAGATCAGCGATACCACACTGGTGAAAAAATACGAATCTCTCCGCATGCTGGCACAGGTTCACGAGATTCTGCCCAAGGTGCAGCAGGAGACGGGGGTCCTCATCCGCTTTCTGGCGGCGATGCGGAGAATCCCGCTGACCATCGTGAAGGATCAGGTGACGCCGGAGAATTATCTTGCCTCCAACCTCAATGTTCTGCACGCAGTGGCTGCGGATCCCTATGTGGCAGGCTGTGATTTTGTGGGCGAAGAGATCAACGATGTGCGGGAACTGGCTCCTGCAATCCGGGAGGTGGTGCGCATCGCAAAGGAAATCCCGGATTTTGTCATCCGCATTCACGCAGGAGAGAATGACAATCTGCGGGACAATGTGGCAGGCAGCATTGACTGCGTGCGAAATGCACTGGAGCCGGGGCAGGAGATGCCGCATCTGCGTATCGGTCATGGTCTGTATACCTGCAGCCTGAAGTCGAAAAAGGGACAGGAGCTTCTGGAGTCCATCCGGGACAATAAGGTGGTGCTGGAATTCCAGATCACCTCCAATGTCCGGCTGAACAACCTGAACAATCTGGCCAAACATCCGCTGCATCAATATCTGCAGGCAGGGGTTCACTGTGTGCAGGGGACCGACGGCGGACCGCTGTACGGAACCAATTCTGTGGACGAGCAGCTTTCGCTGGAGAAGCTGCTGAATCT
>CAVAJA010000206.1:0-7175 GCA_963588615.1 Lachnospiraceae bacterium
GCGGGATAAAGAGAGGAGGGCTGCCGCCAGTGTACAGACCGATAGAGGAGGATGTGCGGTGATGACTACACGTGAGATAGCACAGGCAATGTGTGATCAGATGCAGGAGTTAGATTCGGATAGTTTAAGAGAGTCTGTCAATCATCCACGCCATTATAAGACAGGCAAATTCGAGTGCATTGACGTGATGGAAGAATTGTTTGGAGAGTGCGCCATCGAGAACTTCTGCGTCTGCAATACATTCAAGTATCTGTGGAGATACCAGAGAAAGAACGGTTTGGAAGACTTGAAAAAAGCACGATGGTATCTCAATAAGGCGATAGAGCTGGCAGATAATAGCGGCAAGTGCTGATGGAGGGATGCAGATGAGCATGGTAGTGGCAGCATTGTGCTGCATCACGGTTGTGATGTGGATTGCTTATAATATAGAAGGCAGGCAGATGCATCAGTACGACAAGAGGCTGGATAAGATGAGTTCCAGAATCAGCGAACTGGAAGACCAGGTTGATCAGCTGGAAGATATTGTATATGGAGTAGATGATATAGAATGAAAAATGCAAACTGAACTGGGGTAAGGAGAAGATATTTGCCAGTGGCTAGCCAGTGAACGTGGCTTGATTTTGTGAGGTGTGATCGCCAGAGAAACACGAAAAATGTCTTAAAATCAACGTTTTTTCGATTGGTGAAATGTAGCGAGACGGAAAAGACAAAATTCGCAATCTGGAGGTCGCGGGTTCGATCCCCGTCATCTCCACTTGATTTTTCAAGTGTTCTTAAATTTCGTTTCCACTTTCATTTCCACTTTTCTGAAGGGTCGTTTTCAGAGAAGCGGGGGATGAGAGCGGGAACGTTTTTTATTTGTCATTTTGTAACTGTTCAGCATCTGACGATTTCAACGTGAATCGGTCGTTTACGGACGTATTCACGATTGAAATTGACAGGTGGGCGAGGTGCGGAGCACCACCGGCCCGTGTCACAAGCCTCGCGGCGTTTCATAGCTCTCGTTGTAGTGCCGGACAATGGCCTGCTCGATTGCGGACGGATCACGTGAAAACAGGGCATTCAGAATATCAGTCTGGTATGCGATGGCCTCCTCAAGCGTCATCTTATTCTCGTAATTGTCATTGAGCGTCTGGACACTGCTCAGGTAAAGGCTGTTGACGGTGCTCTGAATGTGATTGAGCAGGGGATTTTTCGATTTGGCGGAAAGGAGTCTGTGAAATTTCAGATCTCCGCAAACTACGTCTTCCATGCTCCTGGAAGCAAGAATTTCGCTTCGCAGCTGCCGAAAGTCCTCCAGCTCAGAAGGAATGTTTTCGGCGGCGAGTTTTTTTAAGGTATCTGTTTCAATCATCTGCCGGAGCTCAGTGAGATCGTCCATATGGCAATGGTTCAGGACATACACCAGAGACAGCGAATCGGAGAGAGCATCATCGAGATGGTTTACAATATAATTCCCGCCGCCCTGACGGCATTCCAAAAGACCAAGAGTCTCCAATGCTTTCATGGCTTCGCGGACGCAGGAACGTGACACATTCAGGATTTCGGCCAGTTCGCGCTCAACGGGAAGCTTATCGCCGGTCTTGAGCTCACCGTTCAGGATCATCTGCTTAATCTGTGAAACAATATTCTGATAATTGTTCTGGCAGGTAATTGCTTTATACATAAAGTCTTCTCTTTTCCGGAACGGTTTGGGATCGCAGTGCAGCCCGGCAGCATCAGGACATTTCAGGAAAAATCAGGATGAAAAGGTGCATCTGAAAACCGGTACGGGTAGAAGGTATCATTCTTTGAGGCGCGTGTAAAGGGAAAGAAATGGTTCTGACCGGCAGCGGCGCAGCGCAGGTGGTTAAAAAAGCTATCAAAAACAGTTGACAAAATGCGGCACACAGAATAGGATAACACTCGGCAAGGACGTCACGAAGAAGATTCGTGGCGTCTTTTATTTTTTGCCCTTAAATTGGTCGGACCATAAGACCAATGAAGAGCGCAATGACAAGATCCATCAATCACTTCCAAGGAGGAACCAATTGTGAATCACTCAAAGGAAAAATTTCCATGGCTGCCGCTGCTGGCAATGGCATTTGCCTATGCGGCATCGTACAACGCACCATACATTCGCTATTACCTGTATGACGCCATGATCGACGCCATCGGGTGCAGCAATGTGCAGCTCAGTTTCCTGACAACGGTGTCTGTTATTACGGCAGCAATCAGTTCTGTACCGGGCGGAATTGTGGCAGACAGGTTCAGCACAAAGAAATGCATCATGATTTCCGTCGTGCTCAATCTTCCGCTGTGCGTGATTGCAGCCTTGTTTTCATCCGTTTACTGGGTTCAGCTGGCGGTATGGGCGATGTTCGGATTTACGACCGGGTTTGCATTCTGGCCGGCAGTTCTCACCGCAATCCGCGTAATCGGCGGCAGGGACCATCAGTCAACGGCATATGGAATTTTCGAATGCTGCCAGGGACTTCTGGCTACGATCACACTCAGCATTTCAACCTGGGTGTTCACGTGGTTTGCCGATGAGATTGTCGGCTATCAGATGGCGCTGATTGCGATGGGTGTATTCGCTTTTGTCAGCGGAATGATGGTCATGATCTTTTACAAAGAGGATGCAGATGCAGAGAAAAGTCTGGAGGCACCGAAGGAAAAGGAGAAGATCAGCGCGGCGGATGTCATTGCCCTGTTCCGAAATCCTTATCTGTGGATTGCTTCGATTTCCATCGCAAGCGTCTACGGACTGTACATCAGCCAGTCCTACCTGACGCCGTACTTTACGGATGTGCTGAAGGTGTCAGTTGCTTTCTCCGGCTTCTTCGCAATTTTTCGTGATTCCGGAACGAAGGTGATCGGGGGACCGATCGGAGGAGTTGTTGCAAAGATCATGAAATCGTCCTCTCTGCTGATGGCTATCGCACTGTTCCTCAACGCAGGAATGATCTTCGGAATTTCACAGATGCGAGGCAGCGGGAGCAGCATTATGGTCATGATCATGGCTGTGGTTCTGCTCAACGCAATGATCTGCATGATGGCCAAGGGAGTGATGTGGTCGACCATGGATGAGGTCAACATTCCGGTTAGACTGTCCGGAACGGCAATTTCCATTGTGACGCTGATTGCTATTTATCTTCCGGATGCAGTTCTGCCGATGATCAACGGAAGTCTTCTCGATACCTATGCAGACAATTTACCGAAGGCGTATACCTATTATTTTGCGATTCTGATCGGACTTGCTTTGGTGGGAGCGGCTGCTTCCCTGCTGATTTTCATCAAGGGAAAGATGCAGAAGTCGGCAAAATAAATCGCGGAGTTTCTGTTTAGCATCCGTTGATTTCAACACGAATGGAACGTTTAGGAAAAACAAAACATTCGGAGTCCTTAAGATCCGAACGGAATTGATAAAGGAGGGAAAAACAATGACGAATTTTTCTAAGAGAATGGAAACTGCAGAGCCTTCGATGGTTCGTGAGCTGTGGAAATACTGGTATCTGCCGGATCTCCACTCGCTTGGAGGAGGGAATCCGGCACCTGAGACGTTCCCGGTAAAGGAGATGCAGCAGATCAGCGAAGAGCTCTTCAAAGAAAGTAAGGGAGACAACAAGAAGATCACAAAGCTTTTCTCCTACGGCGTGACGGAAGGAGAAGATGAGCTGCGCGAAGTGCTGAGAAGCCGCTACATGGAGCACTACGGAATCGGAGATCCCGAAAAGGACGAGCTCGCTGTGTTTACCGGCGGACAGCAGATCATCGATCTGACGGTCAAGGCCTTCGTGAACACCGGCGATACCATCGCCGTGGAGGACAGCACCTATTCCGGACTGATGTCCTGTGCCTGGGGATATGAAGCGAAAATGACCGGTGTCAGGACCGACAAGGACGGCATGATTCCGGAGGAACTGGAAAAGGTATTGAAAGAAAACGATCGGGTAAAACTGATCTATCTGGTTCCTACCTTCAACAATCCCATGGGAATTGTGACCTCTCTGGAGCGCAGGAAGGCGATTTATGAGCTTGCTGTGAAATATGATGTCATGATTCTGGAGGACAGTCCGTATTTTGAATTGCGGTATTCCGGGGAGTACGTTCCTGCTATTAAGAGTCTGGATACAACGGGGCACGTTATTTTCGCAGGCTCCACATCGAAAATACTGGCTCCCGGCATGCGTCTTGGTTTTGCAATTGCGGATAAGAATGTCATGGGAAAGCTGGTCATCGGCAAGCAATGCGAGGATCTGAACAATCCGGGACTGCTGCAGCTCATGGTTGCCCGATACATCAAGACCTATGACCTGGACGCACACATCCGGGACAACTGTGATCTCTACCGCAGAAAGCGTGATGCGATGCTGGCAGCACTGGATAAATACATGGCCGGGAAGGCGGAGTGGACGCATCCGGAAGGAGGATTCTTCCTTTGGCTTACGCTGCCGGAAGGTGTGTCCGGCGATGACTTCTGTCACTATGTGATTGAAAAGTACCATGTTCTGGTCGTCTGCGGTTCAGCCTATCGTCCGAACGGGGATGATGTGAATGCTCTGCGCCTGAATTTCTCCCTGCCGGAGGTGGATGAGATCGATCTGTGCATCAAGAGGATCAGCGATGCGCTGGAGGCTTATCAAAAGGAACAGCAGTAGAAATCCGGAACATGTATTCGGAGCGGTGTCTGTACGGGCAGGACGCGGACGGCTTCGAACCCTGAAAGGAAATGGATCAGTGAAAAAGATCGTTTATTACAATGTGGAAGCCGGAATCGAGTATGAAAAGCAGCTGCTGAAGGAATGGAAAATCGAGGACGCGGAGCTTGTGGAGGTAAGTGACCCGCAGGAGAAAATGTCCTTTGCAAAGGCAGTTGGGGACGCCGATGGTGTGGTGATGTACTACTACACCGTCGGTGAATCGGATCTTTCTGAAATGCCGAATCTGAAGGTCATTGCGCTGCAGTCGATTGGATTCAATAACGTTGACATTGCAGCAGCAACCCGGAATGGAGTCTGTATCACGAACATTCCCGGCTACTGCAGCAACGAGGTGGCACTGCACACGGTTGCCATGCTGCTGGATCTGGAAAGACAGATCACTTTTCTGGACCGAGAGGTCAGAAAAGGCGGCTGGAATCCGATGTGCGGATATTCGATGTATCGGTTGAAGGGCCAGACCTTCGGAATGGTATTTTTCGGCAGCATTGCGAAGGAAATTGTTCCGATGGTAAAGGCTTTTGGAATGAAGGTTCTGGTTTATGCGCCGACCAAGAGCAGAGAATATCTGGAATCCTTTGGCGTTGAGAAGGCGGAAACCTTGGAAGAATTATGCCGGAAATCGGATGTTGTATCGATGCATTGTCCGTTAAACGATGCGACCAGAGGCATGATGGGAAAAGAGCAGTTTACATGGATGAAACCGGGTGCCTTTTTTATCAATACCGCAAGAGGGGGCGTTGTAGAGGAAGACGCGCTGGCGGATGCCCTGCAGGAGAGAAAAATCCGGGCAGCTGCTGTCGATGTGGTAAATGATGAGGCAGAAGGAAAGAGCCGGCTGCGGGATCTGGACAATGTCGTTATGACGCCCCATTCGGCATTTTTGTCGGAGGATGCTTTTCTGGAGTGTCGGAGGATGTCTCTGGAGCAGGCGGTGCAGAGGGTTTGCAGGAATGAGAAGCCTTCGCATACCGTAAATCCGGATGTGACGGTATAACAGGCTTGTGTTCTGGCTTCCGGCGGATGCTGCGGACTTCAAAGGAACAACAGCTGTGAGGTGGTGTGCGATGGTAATCGTTCAGGCTTTTGTTGAGATAGCGAATATATTGTGCGGGATGCCCCTTTTATATGCGGCAATGGTGGTTGCGGTGGTGCTGCTGGTCAAAACCGGCGGCCTGCAGCTGCGCAGATGGAATCTGATATGGAAACAAATACGGAGCAGCAAGAAGAGAGATGATAAATCCATCTCCTCCTTCTCGGCATGCTGCATGGCTCTTGGAAACACGCTCGGCGTGGGGAATATTGCAGGTGTTGCTGTCGCAATTGCAGCAGGAGGACCGGGAGCATTGTTCTGGCTCTGGGTGGCGGATGCGCTGGGAATTGTGATTAAATACGCAGAAGCGGTGCTCGGAGTTGTCTTTCGTGAGAGGGATCCGGAATCCGGCTATTATCGGGGCGGCATCCTGTGGTACATCGAAAAAGGACTCGGCAGAAGATGGAAGTGGATGGCCGTCCTGTACGCGGTGCTGTACTGCATCTCGGATCTGATTTATCCGGCAACACAGATGAATGCAGTGGTAACTGTGGCGAAAAATGTCATTCCGATTCCCCCTGTTGTGATTGCTGTCGTTCTCGCAGTTTTCATGGCGGTGGTTATCATCGGAGGCGTGAAACGGCTGAGTGAAATTGCCAATAAGGTGATCCCGTTCATGGCTGTTCTGTATTTTCTCGGAGCGTTGGTGGTGATCCTTTCGCATGTGTCCAATCTTCCGGCTGTATTCTGCGCAGTGATTCAGGCTGCTTTTCAGCCGACGGAAGCGATCGGAGGATTTGGTGGTGCAACGATGATGACTGCACTGCGGAACGGGATAGCAAGAGGATTTTACTCCAGCGGGGCAGGGAGCGGAGATGCTGCCTTTTCCCATGCGACGGCAGATGTGGCGTATGCACCGGAACAGGGAATGTGGGCAATGGTCGAAGTGCTCGTCGATATGGTTGTCTGCACCTGCACAGCACTGGTGATTCTGTCTGCGGATGTGCTTGACAGTGGGCTTTCCGGATCGGAGCTTACGACCAGAGCCTTTGCCACGGTCCTGGGAGAAGGGACCGCGAATGTTTTCATCAGCATTGTGGTGCTGCTGTTCGCATTTACAACAGCTGTTGTCAGTGTATATTACGGCGAGCTTTGCCTGAAATATGTCCTGGGATCGAAGTGGCAAAGCGGCATATGGATTCGTCTCTATCGGATTGTGATGTGTCTGTCCGCAGTTCTGGGCGGCATTCTGACCATCGGAACCTTGTGGGGACTTACGGATTTCTTCCTTGCAGTGTGCATGTTCATCTGCCTGTTCACGCTCTTTCGATGCAGAAACATCGTTGCAGAAAAGACCAGAGAGTACGTGTCCGGTGCGCAGGAGAAATAACGGTGTGTTGCAACGAGAGCAGGGCGTCCCTTTCGGACGCTCTGCTTTAAGA
>CAVAJA010000207.1:0-3106 GCA_963588615.1 Lachnospiraceae bacterium
CATACATCATGCAGGCAAGCGTACCGGAGGCATCCTTCAATGTAAAATAAATATGGCCGGAAGAATGATAGGTGCAGTTGCTGACCTCTCCGCGAACCATCACCCGACGCAGCAGATAGTCTTCGGAGAACATTCGTGCAACATATGCGTTGATCTGCCCGACCGAATAAACCGTTCCGGCTGCCATATCAATTCTTTTTCGCGAACCCTGCCAACACGCCGTTGACAAAGACTCCGGAATTCTCTGCGCCGAATTTCTTGGCCAGTTCCACGGCCTCTGCAATGGCCACACCCTCCGGAACGTCGTCGTCCCAAAGGATCTCATAAACCCCCAGCCGCAGCACCGCGAGCTCCACCCTTCCCAGGCGGTCCAGCGTCCATCCGCGCATCTTATCCGCCAGCATCTTGTCGATCTCGGGAAGGCGATCCAGGATACGGTTCACCTTTCCGGTGATATATGCCTTGTCCTTCTCCGAAAACTCCATGTCTCCGCTGTCAAAATACAGCTCTTCCTGAAGAGGCATTTCCTCTACGTTGTTGAATTCTGCCCGAAACAGAATCTTAAAAATCTGTTCTCTCTGGATGCTCCTCTTCATGCCTCGTGACTGCCTTCCTCCGGCATCTTGATGCCTGCAATGCGCACATTCACGTCACTCACGTGAAGTCCTGTCATATTCTCCACTGCCTGTGCCACCTTTGTCTGAACCGTGCTGCTGGTGGCGGGAATGTTGTATCCATAGTCCATAATCAAAGACAGATCGGCACGAACATTTCCGTTGTCCAGTTCCACGCGCACGCCCATCGCAGGGCGCTTTACGCCGGCCTTCTGAAGGAATCCGTCTCCCGCATTTCCGGAAAGCCCGGCAACACCGTCCACTTCCTTCGCTGCATAGGCAATGATTGCAGAGACAACCTCGTCTGCAATGCGAACCGTACCGATCTCCTCCGCACAGTCCTTCTTCTGAACTTCATTTTCTGCCATAATCATCCTCATTTCTCACGTCAAATCATACGAACAACTGCTCCCGCAGTGCCACTCATTATAACAGATGTTCCTATCCATAACCACCCACAAATACATCCGGTATCCGAAACAGACAAAGAATCGTCCCTGATGCGGCATCGTGCGCCAGGACCATGCTCTCACCGTCATGCAGGTACGGCAAAGCCACGTAAGGGTGCCCGGGCTCGTCCTCCGCCGGATGGAACGTGCGTCGGGTCCGACCCGGGCGCCCTTAGAGTGTCTTCGCCTGTACCTGCATGGCGGTGAGAACACATTTCCTCTATGCCCTGAGCTACTGCTCGTCCCCCAGCTTCAGCACATTCATGAAGGCCTCCTTCGGAATCTCCACATTGCCGACCATCTGCATGCGCTTCTTACCCTCTTTCTGCTTCTCCAGAAGCTTCTTCTTGCGCGTGATATCTCCGCCATAGCACTTTGCCAGGACATCCTTGCGGTACGCCCGCACGGTTTCCCTCGCGATGATTCTGCCTCCGACTGCCGCCTGAATCGGCACCTCGAACATCTGTCTTGGAATCTCATCCTTGAGCTTCTCGCACATCCTGCGGCCGCGCTCGTAGGCGCCGTCTTCATGTACGATAAAGGACAGCGCATCCACCGGCTCCTTGTTGACCAGGATATCCAGCTTCACGAGCTTAGAAGGAACATATCCCTTCAGCTCATAGTCGAAGGACGCATACCCCCTGGATTTGGATTTCAGCGCATCGAAGAAATCATAGATAATCTCATTCAGCGGCAGCTCATATTTGAGCACCGCCCGCGTGGTTTCAATATAGTCCGTGGCAAGATAAACGCCTCGTCTCTCCTGACACAGCTGCATGATGGCTCCCAGATATTCTGTCGTCACCATGATCTCAGCCGATACAATCGGCTCCTCCATGTGCTCAATTTCCGAAGGATCCGGAAGGTTCGCGGGATTGGTCAGCTCGATCATCGTCCCGTCTGTCTTGAAAATCCGATAGACGACGCCCGGAGCTGTGGATATGATGTCCAGATCGTATTCCCGCTCCAGTCTCTCCAGGACAACCTCCATATGGAGCAGTCCAAGAAACCCGCAGCGAAATCCGAATCCAAGAGCCAGCGAAGACTCCGGCTCATAGGAAAGGCTGGCATCCGAAAGCTGGAATTTCTCCAGCGCATCCTTTAAATCCGGATACTTGGACGTGTCCTGCGGATACAGTCCGGCGAAAACCATGGACTGCGCCTTTTTGTAGCCGGGAAGCGCCTCTTTGCATGGCCGCTCCGCCTCCGTCACCGTGTCGCCGACTCTTGCATCTCGAATGTTCTTGATGGATGCCGTGAAGTATCCCACCATTCCCGCCGAAAGTTCCTCGCACGGAATGAAGCGCCCAGGGCCGAAATATCCGACCTCTACCACCTCCTCCAGTGCTCCGGAAGCCATAAAGCGTACCTTGGTCCCCTTGCGGATCACGCCGTCCCGCACGCGGACGAACACGATGACTCCGCGGTAGGAATCATACAGGGAATCGAAAATCAGAGCCTGCAGGGGTGCCGATGCATCCCCGCTGGGGGCCGGAATCTTCTTCACGACATTCTCCAGAACCTCTTTCACATTCAGGCCGTTTTTGGCAGAGATCTCCGGTGCATCCATCGCCTCTATGCCGATGACATCCTCGATCTCCTGCTTCACCTCCTCCGGCCTTGCGCTCGGCAGATCCACCTTGTTGATCACCGGAAACACATCCAGGTTGTGCTCCATCGCAAGGTACACATTTGCCAGCGTCTGTGCCTGAATTCCCTGCGTGGCATCCACCACCAGAATCGCCCCGTCGCAGGCAGCCAGAGACCGTGACACCTCATAGTTGAAATCCACGTGTCCGGGGGTGTCGATCAGATTGAAGATATATTCCTCTCCGTCCTCCGCCTGATACACCAGACGTACGGCCTGGGACTTAATGGTGATGCCTCTCTCCCGCTCCACATCGATATTGTCCAGCACCTGCTCCTTCATCTCACGTTCCGTAAGAACACCGGTCATCTCAATCATGCGGTCCGCCAGCGTAGATTTGCCGTGATCAATATGTGCCACAATGCAAAAATTACGAATCTTATCCTGCTGTGTAC
>CAVAJA010000208.1:0-2563 GCA_963588615.1 Lachnospiraceae bacterium
GAACAAAAAGGTTGAAGAAAATGCCGGCAGGATGACAAGAGAAGAGAAGATCGCGTTCTGCAGCGGAAAGGACTTCTGGCATACCAAGGGGTATGCCCAGTATGAAATTCCGGAGCTGATGCTTGCAGACGGTCCCAACGGTCTGCGCAAGGAGAGCGGGAAGACCAGTAAGCCGGGATGGAGAGATTCTGTGCCGGCGACTTGTTTTCCGACAGCGGTCACGGCGGCACAGACCTGGAACCGCAAGCTTTTGTACGCAGAAGGGCGTGCCATCGGTGAGGAGGCAAAGGAGGAAGAGGTCGGAGTGGTCCTCGGACCGGGTGTGAACATCAAACGCAATCCCCTATGTGGACGGAATTTTGAATACTATTCGGAAGATCCTTATGCAGCCGGGGAACTGGGAGCCTCCTTTGTGGCGGGAATGCAGAAAGAAACCGGAGTCGGCACCAGTCTGAAGCATTTTGCCTGCAATTCCCAGGAATACAGGCGTCTTCAGTCGGATTCGCAGATTGACGAGAGAACCCTCCGGGAAATCTATCTGCGGCCGTTTGAGAAAGTCGTGAAAAAGGCACAGCCGGCAACTGTGATGTGTGCGTACAATCAGATAAACGGAGTTTACTGCAGTGACAATGAACGTCTCCTGACACAGATACTGCGAAAGGAATGGGGGTTCACCGGAACGGTGGTTACGGACTGGGGAGCTCTCAATGACAGGAAGGCAGCCTTCGAGGCCGGATGTGATCTGGTGATGCCGGGAGGTTCCTCCTGCGGCGAGAAGGATGTGCAGAAGGCCCTGGAAGAGGGGACGCTGAATGAGGAGAAGGTAAACGAATCTGTTAAAAGAATTCTGTCGCTGGTGCTGCGAAGAAAGGAAGCACTGGATAAATCCAAAGGATACTCCTATGACCGAACGGCACATCAGACGGTGGCCCAGAAGATTGCAGAGGAGGGCGCGGTTCTCCTTAAGAATGTGGATCAGATGCTGCCGGCAGGAGATCCGGAGGAGGTTGTTCTTGTCGGAAAAATGGCTTCCGTCATGCGTTATCAGGGCGGCGGAAGCTCTCATATTCAGCCGACAAAGCTGCAGCAGGTGCGGGAGTGCATGCCGAAGGCAGCTTACGTAGAGGGCTGTGATGAGGATGGAAATGTCACGGAGGAAAGCCTTGCAGAGGTGACAAGAGCAGCTGCCAGAGCTAAAAAGGTAATTGTGTTCGCGGGGCTTCCGGAACGCTGTGAATCCGAAGGCTTTGACAGAACGGATCTGTCCCTTCCGACAGGACACAACAGGATGGTCAAGGCAGCTCTGGCAGGAAATCCCAACGTAGCAGTTGTTCTTATGGGCGGCGGTCCCATGAAGCTCCCCTGGATTCGCGAAGTGAAGGCGGTTTTGTACGTCGGTCTGTGCGGACAGGCAGGCGGGCAGGCCATTGCAAATTTATTAACCGGAGCAGTCAATCCCTCGGGCAAGCTGGCGGAAACCTGGCCGCTGGAAGAAATTGACATTCCGAGCTTCGGAATTTACGGACATAAGAATGCACAGTATCGGGAAGGAATCTACGTCGGCTATCGGTATTACGAGAAGGCCGGGCAGCAGGTACTGTTCCCCTTTGGATACGGGCTGTCTTACACGCAATTTGAATATTCGAATCTGCTGATCAGTGACAGGCAGGTGACGGTGCAGGTTCGCAACATCGGAAAGTGCGCCGGTGCAGAGGTGGTGCAGCTCTATATAGGCAATCCTCAGGATGGACCGTATCGGCCGCTGAAGGAGCTGCGCGCCTTTGAGAAGGTCTTTCTGCAGCCGGGGGAAGGAGCCATGGTAACCTTCCTGCTGGCCAGCAGAGATTTTGCATTGTATCAGGATGGGTGGAAGATTCCGACCGGAACCTATGCGGTTATGGTGGGATCAGGTTCCGCAGATATTCGCCTGATCCAGCAGGTTGTAGTGGAAGAGGAAAAACTGGCGGCTCCGGAATGGCTTCCGGACAGCTGGTATGCAAAGCCCGCAGGACAGCCGGCAGTAGAAGACTGGAAGCATATTATGGAGAATGCGATACCGGAGGACGATCCGTCTGCGCCGGGGAAATTTACCATGCAGAATTCTCTTTCGGAGCTGGCAGAATACAGCAGAATCAATCGGTTGATTCTGAAGAAGGTGAAAAACAACTGCAGGAAACAGTGCGGCGCAGAATTGGATGAGTCGGATCCGCAGTATCGCATGGCATATGCGACAGCCAAGGATGCTCCGCTGAGGGCAATGAAATTCTTCGCTCCGGGGCTTGCGGAGTTCATTTTGAAGACTCTCGTTTGGCTTGCAAATCACGGGCGCAAAAAGCGCATGGTCGTTGAAAAATAACATCGAGAGGAACACAGAATGGTGACAAGTCCGTTGGAGATTGAACGTAAGTGGATGGTGAAGGGATGGCCGGATCGGGCAGAAGAAGAGGCACTTCCTATACTCAAGGAAGAACAGATGGAGCAGGGGTATGTCAGTGTGGAGCCGACGGTGCGGATCCGCAGTGAAAAACAGACCGGGAAGGAACCGCGTTATATCATGTGTCTG
>CAVAJA010000209.1:0-3314 GCA_963588615.1 Lachnospiraceae bacterium
GGCAGGTGTGATTCATTTCGTGGGCAACATCGAGGCGAGGGATATTCCGGCAGGAGCTGCAGATGTTGTGGTTTGTGATGCCTTCACCGGAAATGCTATTCTTAAGATGTATGAAGGGGTGGCATCTACGCTGCTGCACGAGATTAAAGGAGCACTGCTGTCCACAACGGCGGGAAAGCTCGGCGGACTTCTGATCAAGCCGTCCCTGAAGTCCGTGCTGAAAAAATTCGACGCCAGTTCTTACGGCGGAGCGCCGATGCTCGGCCTGAAGGGGCTGGTGGTGAAAACCCACGGAAGTGCAAAGGCTGTTGAGGTAAAGCATTCCATTGAACAGTGCATTACTTTCCAGAAGGCAGATATCAATGGCTTATTCAAGGATCGGATGCATCTGGTGGATCGCACGAAGCCTGCGGAAGCGGCAGAGAAGTGACAGGAGAATGCGGCAGGAATTGGAGATGGGCGCAGAATTCGAATGCGCAGGAGAACAGATAAGGAACAGGAACGCCCGCAAACGCAGAAGAGGCGTCAAGGAGGAAACGATGGACGAGGATATGAAAAAGCTGACAGCGATCATTGCAGATGTACTGAACGTGGATCCGAATGAGATCACAACAGACACTACCTTCACGGATGATTTGGGGGCGGATTCCCTGGATCTGTATCAGATCCTGATGGGAATCGAAGAGGAATACGGCATCTCCGTTCCGCAGGAGCAGGCAGAGAGCATCACGAATGTTGCAGAGGCGCTGGAACTGATCAAGAAGGCAGTCGGTGAGAATGATTGAGAAGATTCTTGATCGGGTGATCGGAGAAGAGAAAGGAATCGAATGACGGAGCAGGCAAGACCGGAGTCAAGAGAACTGGAGAGGCGGATTGGGTATACCTTTCGGGACCGCTATCTGTTGGAGTGCGCTTTGACGCATACATCATATGCCAATGAACAGAAAATTCGAAAATATCAGGACTATGAAAGACTTGAATTTTTGGGAGATGCAGTTCTGGAGATGATATCCAGTGATTTCCTTTATGGAAAATATCCGAACAAGAAGGAAGGCGAGCTGACGAAGATTCGTGCCTCGCTGGTCTGTGAGCCGGCGCTTGCGTTTTGTGCAAAGGATCTGGAGCTTGCAAAGTTCATCCGACTCGGGAAGGGCGAGGAGGTCAGCGGCGGCCGTACCAAGCCATCGATCATCTCAGATGTAATGGAGGCGCTGATTGGTGCGATGTATCTGGACAGCCGGGATACGGCGGTGCCCAGAGCATTTATCATGCAGTTTATCCTGTCTGATTTGGAGGGAAAGCTTCTGTTCTATGATGCCAAGTCCATTCTGCAGGAGCGCTGCCAGAAGTCCGGCAAACAGATTGGATATGAGGTGGTCGGAGAAGGCGGACCCTGCCATGAGCGCGTGTATACCGTGGCAGCGGTGATCGACGGACAGGTTACGGCAAAAGGAGACGGCCATTCTAAAAAGGCGGCAGAGCAAAGTGCGGCATATCAGACACTTCTTTCCATGAAAAAATGAGCCGGCTGTTCACACAGCAGCGGAAGATTGGCGGCAGCAGGGATCCTTCTGCACATCAGAAAATTAAAGGGAACGAATGTATTTAAAGAGTATCGAAATTCAGGGCTTTAAGTCCTTTGCCAACAAGATCAAGCTGGATTTTCATGATGGTTTTACGGCCATTGTGGGTCCTAACGGTTCTGGAAAATCCAATGTAGCGGACGCAGTGCGCTGGGTGCTGGGAGAGCAGAGAGTAAAGCAGCTTCGAGGCGGTTCCATGCAGGATGTTATTTTCTCGGGGACGGAGCTTCGAAAGCCCCTTTCGTCTGCGTATGTAGCCATTACCTTTGACAACGCGGATCACAAGCTTCCGGTGGATTATCAGGAAGTGACAGTGGCGAGACGACTGTATCGAAGCGGCGAAAGCGAGTATCTCTTGAATAACGTTCAGGTTCGCCTCAGAGATGTGCAGGAGCTGTTCTATGATACCGGCATCGGCAAAGAAGGCTATTCTATCATTGGACAGGGCCAGATTGAAAAGATCCTTTCGGATAAGCCGGAGGATCGCAGAGAGCTGTTCGATGAGGCCGCGGGGATTGTGAAATTCAAGCGGCGCAAGGAGACTTCCCTGAAAAAACTGGAAAACGAGAGAACCAATCTGGTTCGTGTCAGCGATATTCTCTCGGAGCTGGAGCGGCAGGTCGGTCCTTTGGAAAAGCAGGCGGAAAAGGCTCAGATTTATCTGAAGGCACACGAGGAGCTGCTGAGTCTGGATGTCAATCTGTTCCTTCTGCAGAACAAGGAAACGATGGCACGCCTGGAAGAGCTGAAGGAAACATTGGCCAATGCAAGGAATGAGCTGACCGGAACGGAACAGCGGTATGAAAGCTCAAAGGAAGAATACGACCGGCTCGGGAAGGAATTGGAGGAGCTTGAGGAGCTCATTGAATCGGCACGGAACGAAATTGCACGCTGCAATGTTCTGAAAAATCAGACGGAGACGCAGATTAAGGTGACGGAGGAATCCGTTCGTGCGATGACCGGGAGCACAGAGCATTTCCATACGAGAGAAGAATCGGTTCTGCAGCAGCTGGGGGAAAGGAATACAGAGAAATCTTCCATTGGGCAGGAAAAAAACGGAATCGATAAGGAAATGGAAAGCCTCCTGGGGGAGCGGAACAGAGCACAGGAGGAACTCGGTGAGGTTCAGGAGAGTCAGAACCGGCTGAATGATGAAATTGACCGCAGGCGATCGGAATTGCTGGAAACCATCAACAGCCGCGGCTCCATAAAGGCCAGGATGGCAGCCATGAAGACTCGTAAAGAACAATATGAACTGCGGAAATCGGAACTGACGTCCAAGCTGGTGCGTGCCTCCAGTGACGAGGCGGAGCACGATCGGGAACTGGAGCGGCTGCGCAGTATTTTTGAACAGGTTGCCGGTGAGACTGCGGATCTGGGGGAACGCCAGAAGATTCTGGAGCAGGAAATTGCAAAGCGAAAGGAAATATTGACAGGTGCGGACGAGAAGCTGCGTGCTACGCAGGCTGAATACCATCAGGAAAAATCCAGATTGGACGCACTGGCAAATCTGACGGAGCGGTACGAGGGCTTCGGCGGCAGCGTCAAAAGAGTCATGGAGCAGAAGGACAAAGAACCCGGACTTATTGGTGTTGTGGCGGATCTGATCAAGACTGAGCCTAAATATGAGACGGCGATTGAGACCGCTCTGGGCGGAAGCATTCAGAACATTGTCACGGATGACGAGAATACAGCAAAGCGTATGATCGGACTTCTGAAAAGAGAGAAGGC
>CAVAJA010000210.1:0-4557 GCA_963588615.1 Lachnospiraceae bacterium
CGCTTGCCCTTGGCGCAGCCGTGGGCGGGCTGATCGGAAAATGGACTTTCGATTACATCAAGGCCTGCAGCGGCCATCCGAATCGGGTGGGAGCTGTGCAGGCGGCCTGCCTCATGGCGGTAATGATCGGTACGTTGACCTATACGGTGCGCAAAGATAAGGTGAATACCTTTCAGATTCGGAATTCTGCCGTATGTGCACTGATCGGTCTGATTCTCGGCGTCATGTCTTCTTTCCTCGGAATCGGAGGCGGACCGATCAATCTGGTGGTCCTGTCCTTTTTCTTTTCCATGTCAACCAAGGAAGCGGCAGAGAATTCCCTGTACATTATTTTCTGCTCCCAGAGTCTTCGTCTGCTCTCCACACTTGTCACGGGGAGCGTACCCTCGTTTGAGGGCAATGTTCTGCTCCTGATGGTCCTGGGCGGCATCGCAGGCGGTGCCTGCGGCCGAGCAGTCAATAAAAAAATTGCGGCAAAGGCAGTGGACAAGCTGTTCATCGTACTGATGGGGATGATGATCCTGATCAATCTCTACGATCTGTGCAAGTATCTGGCTGCTTAGGGAAACGCTGATGAAAGCGTTTCCCTCGCCGGATTTGCGCTGCGAAGCAGCATTTTCCCTTGCAAATCCGTGCGATCTACTGGAGGACTGCGTGAAAATGGAAAATCCGATCGATGAGCTGCAGGTACAATTACAGAGATACTGTTCCTCGGGAATTTATCCCATGCATATGCCGGGACATAAAAGAGAACTCGCACCGGTGACCGGACTTCCCTATGAATGGGATGTGACGGAGGTGGAGGGCACCGACGATCTGCATGAGGCAGAGGGAATTCTCAAAACGGCGATGGATCGCACAAGGGATCTTGTCGGCAGCAGGAGAACCTGGTATCTGGTCGGCGGCAGTACCTGCGGGAATCTTGCGGCAATTTATGCAATGGTTCCAAAGGGCGCAGAGGTGATCGCTGCGAGAAACTCTCACAAGTCGGTTTACCACGCCATAGAGCTGCTGGAATTGACTGTACACTGGATCGATCCGGAGACCATTCCGGAATTCGAGATCCCAGGGGGAGTAGATCCTGCAGGAGTGGAGAGCTTGCTGGGAAAATTTCCGAATTCTGCCGCGGTGATTCTCACCAGTCCCACCTACGAGGGGGTTCTCTCGGACATCGAAAAGATCGCAAAAGTGGTGCATGATGCGGGAAAGCTCCTGTTCGTGGATGAGGCCCACGGGGCGCATCTGGGATTGTTTCGGTTTCCGTCTCCTTCGGGAAAGAAATTGAAGAAGAGAGAGGAATGTTATTTTCCGGACAGCGCGGTGCACCTTGGCGCCGATGTTGTGGTGCAGAGCGCCCACAAGACGCTGCCTTCCCTGACGCAGACGGCTTACCTCCATCTGTGCTCGGACCGGGTATCGGAGGCTGCACTGGAGCAGGGATTGGACATTTTCGAGACGAGCTCGCCTTCGTATCCTCTGATGGCATCTTTGGACGGCTGTACCGGGTGGCTGCTGGAAGAGGGGGAGACGAGCTTTTACAGATGGCAGGAGCGATTAAGAGATCTGGAGCGTGCAGCATGCGGATGGGAACATCTATCGGTGCTGGGAGTTTCCTCGGGAACTGCGTCCGAAACGTCATGCTTTCTCGTCAGAGATCCCGGCAAGATTCTGATCCGCAGCAGGACAGGAATCCGATCCGGCAAGGAGCTGCAGGAATTCCTGCGCAGGGAGGAAGGCATCGAGGCGGAGATGAGCTGCGGCGGGAACGCATTGCTCATGACATCCTGTGCGGATACGGACGAGGGCTTTCGGCGGCTGCACGGTGCACTGGAGCATCTGAATCGGGAATTGGGAAAATGGGAGCTGGGAAACCGGGAGCGGCGCGCGCAGACTGCATCCATGGCGATGCTTGAGGAAGAGTGCGGGGATGCAGGGTATCTTACGGTTCTGCCGGAGGGCGGGGAGATGTCACTTGCAGCGGCAGCGCAGCTTGCGCTTCATGGAAAAACCGAAAGGGTGAGACCGGATCAGGCTGCCGGCCGCGTCTGCGCAGAATATGTCACGCCTTATCCACCGGGGATTCCGCTTCTTATCCCGGGGGAGAGGATCACGGAGGATCAGGTTCAGCGGCTGCAGGAGCTGCTGCGCACCGGGGCAAGGATCCGGCATTCCGCACGCAGGCAGAGGAAAGAACAGTCTCATTGAGATTGCTCCAGTGATGGACGAAATTGCGGAGGAAACGATGGAACAACAGCATTTGCTCTACGGAGCTGCCTATTATGAGGAATATATGCCTTACGATCGCCTCGATCAGGACATTGAGATGCTGAAGGCGGCAGGAATGAATGTGGTACGGATCGGTGAGAGCACCTGGTCCACCTGCGAACCGCAGGAGGGGGTGTTCGATTTTCACCACGTGACGAGGGTGATTGAGGCCATGGGGAAGGCTGGGATCAGCGTCATCATCGGAACACCGACCTATGCCGTTCCGACCTGGATGGAGAAATCCTACCCGGATGTGCTGGCGACAACGCATAAGGGACGCGGCATCTACGGCGCCCGACAGATCATGGACATCACACACCCTGTCTATCTGTATTATGCGGAGCGCATCATCCGCAGGATGATGGAGGCATGTGCACACTATGACAATGTCATCGGCGTGCAGCTCGACAACGAGACCAAGGCCTATGACACTGCGGGAGCGAACGTACAGCGCGCTTTTGTGAAATATGAGAGGGAGAAGTTCCGGGATGATCTCGGCGCACTGAACCGTGCCTACGGACTGGATTACTGGAGCAACCGCATCAATGCCTGGGAAGATTTCCCGGATGTGCGGGGGACGATCAATGCCAGCCTCGGGGCGGAATTCAGCCGCTTTCAGAGAAAGCTTGCCGCTGATTTTCTCATGTGGCAGCGCGGCATCGTCGAGCCATACCTGCGGAAGGATCAGTTCATCACGCACAACACGGATTTTGGCTGGATCGGACATTCCTGGGGTCTCAACAAGGAGGTGGATGTCTATGAGGATGCAGCAGCCATGACGATTGTGGGAACCGACATCTATCATCCGTCGCAGAATCAGCTGACAGGAATGGAGATTGCCTTCGGCGGGGATCTGACCAGATCCGTGAAACGCGGGAATTATCTTGTCCTTGAGACCGAATGCCAGGGCTTTCCGCAGTGGATTCCCTATGACGGGCAGCTGCGGCTGCAGGCATATTCCCATGTGGCACAGGGGGCCAACATGGTGGAGTACTGGCATTGGCATTCCATTCATAACTCTCTGGAGACCTACTGGAAGGGCGTGCTGTCTCATGATTTCAAGGAAAATGAGACCTACAGAGCCTGCAGGGTCATCGGGAGGGAGTGGCAGGCCTTCGGCGATCACCTCGTGAATCTGCGCAAGAACAATCGCGCGGCCATCCTTGTCAGCAGTACGGCATTGAAGGCCCTCGACTGGTTCTCGATCAATCACGGCGTGAGCGATGATCCGGACGGATTCTATTACAATGACGTCCTGATGGGCTTGTACAACCAGATGTATCGGATGAATCTTGAGTGCGATTTTATTTTCCCGCAGAATGCAGCGGAAGTGATCGGGGACTATGATCTTGTCGTGATTCCGGCACTGTATGCAGAATCGCAGGAGCTGCTGGATGTCATTGAGCGTTATGTGAAGGCTGGCGGACATATCCTGATGACCTTTAAATCTGCCTTTGCAGATGAGAATGTGAAGGTATGGCCAGATGAGGCACCGCATGCGCTGGCGGGAGTGATCGGAGCTTCCTACAGCCACGTAACCATTCCGCAGAATGTGGGGCTTGAGAGCAGGATTCTGGACGTGGAAGGGCAGAAGGCGGAAAGAGTCATGGAGCTCCTGAATCCGGAGGGCTGTGAAACACTGGTGTCCTATGTCCACCCTTCCTGGGGACGGTTTGCTGCCGTGACGAGGAATTTCTGCGGAAAAGGTGAGGCGATATACCTTGGGTGTTTTGGATCGGATGACTTCCTTGCAGCCGTGATCCGCAGGGCCGCAGAGGATGCAGGAATCGAACTGCCCCGGGAGCAGTTCCCTCTCATCATCCGAAAGGGAGAGAACAAAGACGGAAAGAAGCTCACCTACATCATGAATTATTCGGCCAATGAACAAAGGGTGGACTGCCCTGCGGACGGAATCGAACTGACGCACGGGATGAAGTCCGTTCGGAGGGGGCAGGAGCTGACGCTGCGCCCGTGGGATCTGGCGATTACAGAGGAGTGAGTGCATTTTTGCAGGGCCCGCAGCCGGACACCCTCCGCTGCCCGCTCCTGGCTTGCGAGTGAACCGCAGCGGGCGCAGGGCGTACTCTGCTGCACGGAGCTGTAATGCTTGACAAGGCTTTGCTGGTGTCTGTAAAATATATCTGTTCGGCGCGCTGCAATCCTGATGAGGATCGGCCGCATGGGCACAGAGGATCCGAGGATCTCCTGAACGGGAAAATGACGAATCAACGGAGGATTACATCATGAAGCACATTATGACTTTGAATACACGTGATATGGTTGAGAGCGCAG
>CAVAJA010000211.1:0-6079 GCA_963588615.1 Lachnospiraceae bacterium
GTCTGGAGGTCTTTCTTTTCATATGAGAGACGGGGACTGCGTCATCATCTCCGGAGCGATTCGTGTTTTTGAGAAACAGGGGCGGTACCAGCTCTATGCAGAGAGCATCCTTCGCGACGGCATCGGTGCACTGAATGAGCGGTTTGAACTGCTGAAGCGAAAGCTCGAAGAGATGGGCATGTTCGCGGAGGAATATAAGCAGCCGATTCCCCGCTATATTCGAAGGCTGGGAGTTGTGACGGCGCCCACGGGTGCGGCCATTCGCGACATCATTCAGATCGCGAGAAGGCGGAATCCCTATGTGGAGATTCTCTTGTACCCTGCGATCGTACAGGGAGAGGAGGCGCCGGGCAGCATCATCCGGGGACTTCAGGTCATGGATCAAGCAGGGGTGGACGTCATTATCGCAGGACGAGGCGGAGGTTCCATCGAGGATCTCTGGGCGTTCAATGAAGAGGCCGTGGCGGAGGCAGTGTTCTGCTGCAGAACGCCGGTGATCTCTGCGGTGGGACATGAGGTCGATACCGTCATCACAGATTATGTGGCGGATCTCAGAGCACCGACTCCGTCTGCCGCGGCGGAGATGGCAGTCTTTGACTGGAATCAGTTTGAGGCGGATGAGCTGCAGATGAGGCTGGATCTGCAAAGAGCGATGCTCCGCAAGATCGAATCTCTGAGAGAGCAGTCGGAGCGGCTTTCGGGAGAATTGCTGAATTGCTCTCCTAAAAGACGTCTGGAGACGCAGAAAATGGCGGCAGCACAGCTGGATGAGCATCTGCGGCACCTCATGCAGCGACGACTGGAACGCACAAAGAGCGAATTGTCCGTGGGACTGCAGCTGACGCATCGGATGGAGAACTGCCTGCAGGAGACGAAAAGAGAACTGGAAGTATCCGGGGAACTTCGGAGAGCGATGGAGCAGAGAATTCTGTCGAAGAGACACGAGCTGCAGCTGATGGCGGCAGAACTGGAGAAAGCATCTCCTCTTCAGAAGCTGTCCGGAGGATTCGGCTTTGTGACAGGAGAAGACGGCGGGAGAATATCTTCTGCAGGACAGCTTCATCCGGAGGATCGGATTCGGATTCAATGGATGGACGGGAGTGCCGATGCGAAGGTTGTGAAGGTGACAGCAGACGAATCTGCGGGACACGACCGTACCGGAGGAACAGAGGATCATGGCGCAGAGAAAATTTGTGAATGAGCAGGGTGAGGAGCTCTCGGTGGAGGGAGCCTTTGCCCAGATTAAGGAACTCCTTGGGCAGATGGAGGAGGATTCGGCAACGCTGGAACAGACCTTTGACAATTATGAAAAGGGGATGCAGCTGCTGCGATATGCCAATGACCGGATCGACAAGGTGGAGAAAAAGGTTCGGAAGCTGAATGAGGATGGATCACAGGAAGATTTTGCATGATTTACGGTACGGATTCGGCACATGCGAAAGAGACGCCGGGTGGTACAGCAGAAATCAGACGGGGAGGATATGCCATGACAGCAGAAGAGTTCGAGCGGCAGCTGAAAAAAAAGGTTGAGCACGTAGAGCGTGTGATTGCCGGATACCTTCCGGTGCAGGAGGGATACTCAGCGCGTGTGATTGAGGCAATGAATTATTCCGTGGAGGCGGGCGGAAAGCGTCTTCGTCCGCTGATCCTGGAGGAGACTGCGGCGATGTACGCAGATGCATCCCTGGCAGGACCTTTCATGGCAGCTCTGGAGATGATTCATACCTATTCTCTGGTGCATGATGATCTTCCTGCCATGGACAATGATGAATTTCGAAGAGGTCGGAAGACAACCTGGTCTGTCTACGGAGAAGGGATGGCGGTCATTGCGGGAGACGGACTGCTGAATTATGCCTATGAGACGGCACTTGCCGCCTATGAAACGGCCGGGGATGCGCAGGGGAAGAACCGGGTTTTTCGCGCACTTCGGATTCTGGCGTCCAACGCCGGCGTTTTCGGCATGGTCGGCGGACAGTGCGCGGATATTGTGACGGATCAGAATTCGGAGAGCCTGACGGCAGAGCTTCTGTACTACATCCATGAAAAGAAAACGGCCTGTCTGATTGCATCCGCATTCCAGATCGGAGCGGTTCTTGCCGGGGCTCCGGAGGAGGATATCGCCGCACTCGGGGAGATCGCAAGCGACATCGGGCACGCGTTCCAGATTCAGGACGATATTCTGGATGTCACAGGGAACCAGGAGGAACTGGGCAAGAGCATCGGAAAGGATGCGGCAGAGGGAAAGGCCACTTATGTGTCGATGAACGGACTGGAAGCTTCCCGGAAAAAGGTGAAGGAGCTGACAGAGCATGCCGTGAAGTCGATGAAGGGGCTTTCGGCACACAGTGATTTTCTGGAAGAGCTGGTTCTGCAGCTGATGACCAGAACCAAATGAGAGCGGGGAGCTGGCAAACGTGAGCAATTATCTGGATCAAATCAATCAAACCGGGGATATCAAAAAGCTCCCGCAGAATTCCTACAGGGAACTTGCACAGGAGATTCGGAGTTTTTTAATCGACAAGGTCAGCGTGACAGGAGGTCATCTTGCCAGCAACCTTGGGACGGTGGAGCTGACCATGGGGCTGCATCTTGCCATGGATCTTCCGAAGGATAAGATTGTATGGGATGTAGGTCATCAGTCCTACACGCACAAGATTCTCACAGGGAGAAAGGATCGCTTTGATACTCTCCGCCAGTACGGCGGCGTGGCAGGCTTTCCGAGGAGACGCGAGAGCGACTGTGATGCCTTTGACACCGGCCATGCGTCGACATCTATTTCGGCGGGCCTGGGGCTGGTAAAGGCAAGGGACCTGCAGGGAGAGAGTTACAAGGTCGTTTCTGTGATCGGGGACGGCTCCCTCACCGGCGGACTTGCTTATGAGGGACTCAACAACGCGGCGCGGCTTGACACCAATTACATCATTGTCCTGAACGACAACAATCGGTCCATTTCTGAAAATGTAGGCGGGATGTCGCGGTACCTGGAGAGAATCCGCACATCGAATTCGTATCTGGATCTTCGCGATAAGGTTTACTATTCCCTGAAGGACAAGAGTCCGGACATGGTGGAGAAGATCCGAAGGACGAAGAACACCTTTAAATCGATGTTCCTGCCCGGCATGCTGTTCGAAAACCTTGGAATCACCTATCTGGGGCCGATTGACGGGATGGATCCTCTGGCGGTGAAGGCGGCAATTGAGCAGGCCTCCCATATTCGGAAGGCCGTGGTGGTGCATGTCATCACCAAAAAGGGAGAGGGCTATCTTCCGGCGGAGAATCACCCGGCGAGATTTCACGGAACCGCGCCGTTTGAAATTGAATCCGGACTTCCCAAAAAGAACAGCAAGGTCAGCTATTCCGATATCTTCTCGACGGTCATGATCAAGATGGGACAGCGGGACGAGAAGGTTGTCGCGATCACGGCGGCGATGGCGGACGGCACCGGCCTCAAACGCTTCCACAACATTTACCCGCATCGTTTCTTCGATGTTGGAATTGCGGAAGAGCATGCGGTAACCTTTGCTGCCGGTCTGGCCGCAGGAGGGATGAAGCCGGTGGTTGCGGTATATTCCACCTTCCTGCAGAGGGCCTATGATGAGATTTCCCATGATGTCTGCATGCAGGATCTGCCGGTGGTTTTCTGCATTGACAGGGCAGGACTTGTGGGGGCAGACGGAGAGACGCATCAGGGTGTTTTTGACGTGTCCTTCCTTTCAACCATTCCGAACATGACCATTGCGGCCCCCAAGAATAAATGGGAGCTGTCGGACCTCATAAAATTCGCGCTGAAATTCGGACATCCGATTGCCATCCGATATCCGAGAGGAGTTGTGTACGACGGAATGCAGGAGATCCGGGAGCCCGTCGTGTGCGGAAAGGCAGAGATGATCGTGCACGGGAGCGGAGGAAAGGAGAACGGGGTTCTCCTGTTCGCCTTCGGCAGCATGGTGGAGACCGCTGCAAGAGTTCGTGAGCTGCTGCTGGAGAAGGGCCTGGACGTCACGGTTGTCAATGCAAGATTTGCACAGCCCTTCGACACGGAGATGCTGGAGAGAGAACTGCCGTCGCACAGACTTCTCGTGACCATGGAGGAGAATGCGGTCAGCGGCGGATTCGGCGAGCATGTGGAAGCGTGGTGTGCGGAACACATGCCGGGGCAGGAGGTCATGAAGGTGGCGGTTCCGGACGCATTCATAGAGCAGGGAGCGGTTCCTGTCCTGAAGGAGAAGCTCGGCATCGACGCGGAAAGCGTTGCGGCAAGGATTCAAGAGGCAGTGCATGGCTAAACAGAGATTGGATGTCATTCTGACGGAGGGAGGATATGCTCCCTCCAGAGAAAAAGCAAAGATAATGCTCATGTCGGGGATCGTTTATGTGAACGGACAGAAGGAGGATAAGCCCGGCAGCACCTTTGATCCCGAGAAGATTACTCTGGAGGTAAGAGGGGAGACACTCCGCTATGTGAGCAGAGGAGGACTGAAGCTGGAAAAGGCACTGGCGGTTTTCCCCATCGATCTGCAGGGGAAAATCTGCATGGACATCGGTTCATCGACCGGAGGGTTCACGGACTGCATGCTGCAGAACGGCGCCTCACATGTGTATTCCATTGACGTAGGGTACGGTCAGCTGGATTGGAAGCTCCGGCAGGATGAGCGGGTGACATGTATGGAGAAAACCAATTTCCGCTATCTGAAGCCGGAGGATCTTGACAGGACGCCGCAGTTTGCCTCGTGTGATGTTTCATTTATTTCCTTATCCAAAATATTGCCGGCAGCAGCAGGAATTCTGCCTGCAGGTGCGCAGATGGTGTGCCTTATCAAGCCGCAGTTTGAGGCAGGACGCGAGAAAGTCGGAAAAAAGGGCGTGGTACGTGATCCGGCCGTGCACAGGGAGGTCATTGCCGCGGCAATCGGTTACGCCGCGGCAGAGGGATTTTGCCTTTTGGGGCTGGATTATTCACCGATTCGCGGGCCGGAAGGCAATATTGAGTATCTGATGTACCTGGAGAAGGGGGAGCACGGGGAAGAGGAGATTCCGATCGACAAAGAGACCATCCGTCAGTTGGTGGAGTGCTCACACGGTGCATTCGCGTGACGCTGCGTCACAGGATGCCTTACATGGGAGCTGTGAATGCATAAATTCGAAATTTATACGAATACGACCAAAGATCAGGCACTGGAGTTCGAGCACGAGGTGTGCCGCTTCCTTCAGGAGCAGGGTGCAGAATGTGCGGTGCATCCGGCAGAGGGATTTGCGGCGGAGTGCTGCATTGTCCTTGGCGGGGATGGAACCGTGCTGAGGGCAGCAGAATGGACCAGACGGAACCGAATTCCCATTCTGGGAATTAATCTCGGAACACTGGGTTATCTTGCACAGACCGAGAAATCCTGTTGGAAGGAGGCACTGACGCAGCTGCTGCAGGGTCATTACAGCGTGGAGGACCGCATGATGATCGAGGGATTTCAGACGGGGAGTGAGACAGATACCGCATCGTGTCACGCCCTGAATGACATCGTCATCGGCCGCTCCGGGTGTCTTCGCATCATGAATTTTGATGTGTATGTGGGAGGCGTTCTTTTGAACACCTACCGGGCAGACGGAATCATTTTATGTACGCCGACAGGATCCACGGCCTACAATCTTTCTGCGGGAGGACCGATTGTGGATCCGGGGGCGGAAATGATGGTGCTGACGCCCATCTGTCCGCATCAGATCGGCGTGAGGTCGATTGTACTGTCTGCAGATTCTGTCATAACGATTGTGATTCATGCACTGGAAAGAGACAAGGATATGACGGCCGTGGCGGATTTTGACGGCAGCGAAAGGGTGGAGCTTCGGCCGGAACAGCCTTTTGTTGTGCGCAGGTCGAGGGAGATTACGCGGCTTGTCAAGCTGGAGGATCGGAGCTTTCTGGAAACATTGCGCAGGAAGATGAACTGAGGCAGCATGTCCGCAGGCGGGAGTCTGTGTCCGGACAGCGGCAGATTGACAGGGTGGTTCCGCATCGGAAAAGGATGAGATTTCATGGCCGAGAAAAAAAACAGATTGGTGCGTATTCTGGAAATTATAAAGGAGCAGG
>CAVAJA010000212.1:0-5645 GCA_963588615.1 Lachnospiraceae bacterium
TCTACGATCAGAATTTCCGGATCAATATTGATGGACAACGCAAACGCCAGACGCATGAACATTCCGCTCGAATACATCTTAACCGGCTGATACACATAGTCCCCGATGTCCGCGAATTCCAGAATGGCCGGCAGTTTTTCCTTGATCTCGTCCTCCGTAAATCCAATCATGGTGCCGTTGAGATAGATATTCTCAATGCCGTTGTATTCCATATTGAATCCGGCTCCCAGCTCCAGAAGTGCCGAGATCCGGCCGTTCACACGAACCTCTCCTTTGGTCGGCGTGAGTACTCCGGTGATGATTTTCAGGATCGTGGATTTTCCGGAACCGTTGGTCCCGATGATTCCGACGGTCTCCCCTCTGCGAATGGATAAGCTCACATCATTCAGAGCAAGATGTTCCGTGTAATGTGCCTTTTTCCCAAGGCCAAGAGCATCCGCCACACGATCACGATTGTGTTCGTAGAGTTTATATTGTTTGGTGAGGTGCGCTACCTCAATCACATTTTCCATGTAGTCATTCTCATAATGGTCATGCACTTACAGAACATCCGCAAACTGAGGCTTCAGTCTCTTAAAAATCAGTGCTGAAATAACGAACAGCAGTGCTGTTACAATCCAGAAATAAGTCGAAGAGTAAAAATGATGCCAGAACCACTGATGCTCGTAGACAGAACTGCGGTATCCTTCCACTATGTACGTCATAGGGTTCAGCTTCAAAAGCGGCTTATATTTTTCGCGCAGCTGCGTATTCAGATTCCACAGAATCGGCGTTGCCCACATGCCGACCTGCATCAGAATCGAAATCAGATTCTGCAGATCGCGAAAAAAGACGACGATGGCGCAGGTTGCGTATGACAATCCCAGGATAAAGATATACTCACAGAAGGTATAATAAACCACCTGCAGCGTATATATGCTCGGGTAGTGACCGTAGCATGCAGCAATCACAATGAGCACTGCCGTAAAGCCCACGTGAACGAACATTGCTGCGTTGACCTTGATCATGGGAAGAATGCTGACCTTGAACACCACCTTCTTCACCAGATAATTGTATTCCAGAAGAGACGTCATTCCGCCCATCACTGCGTCGGTGAAGAAAAACCACGGAACCAATCCGGCCGTCAGGAAGAGAACATACGGCACCTCTCCTCCGGTATAGGTCTGCTGAGGGCCGGAACCGAAAATCCGGTCAAAGACCACATAATACATGATAACCGTTACCAGGGGCGGAACCATGGCCCATACCGTTCCCAGGTAAGAACCCGCATATCGCTTTTTAAAATCGTTTTTAGACAGTCTCCAGATCAGCCGACGGTTCTGGAACAGCTCCGCCGGAAGAGACATGACACGATCCTGAAAAAACGTAAACAAAAACACCCCGGCGCTCAGCAGAAGACAGCCGGAAATTTTCTTAAGTCTCGCCGTATCCGGATCTTCCAACACATTGTTGTGCATCATCAGAGCCGCCAGCAGCACTGCCGCCACTCCCCAGACCAGCGCCAATGTGATTCTTTTCTTTGTTCGGATTCGTTCCATACAATTACAGATTTCTGTCCTTTCGATATTCGTCCAGTCCTCCCCACTTCTGATCCTTTTCAGAGAGAGTCAGCACTGTCCCATCGGCCATTCCATAGCCCTCTGCCGACGCACTTCCCTTATATGCCCCCGTCAGTTCCGGCCAGTCGATGCCGATTGCAGGGTCATTCCAGGCAATTCCGGCCTCATCATTCGCATGCCAGAAATCATCCACCTTGTAGCAGAACTCCGCCTCATCAGACAGAACCAAAAAACCATGCGCAAAATTCTTGGGAATGAAAAACTGCTTTTTGTTCTCTGCCGACAGCCTCACGCCGTACCATTTTCCGAATGTCTCCGAATCCGGGCGAAGATCCACCGCTACATCGAACACCTCGCCGCGGACCACGCGAACCAGCTTGGACTGTGCATATTGAATCTGGAAGTGCAGTCCCCGCAGAACTCCCTTTTTAGAGGAAGACTGATTGTCCTGCACAAAATTCACATCAATTCCCGCCGCAGCAAAATCCCTCTGCTGATACGTTTCCATAAAATATCCCCGGTCATCCCCGTGAACCGTAGGCGTCACCACCTTCAGGCCTTTGATTCCGCCGCAATTATCCTCTACTACAATCTGTCCCATTCTTTTTCCTTCCACATCCATCAAACGGCACGTTCCTGCTTTCGAACGTCACGCATTCAGCCCAATCCTTCTGCAACTTCCACCAGGTACTTGCCGTAATTCGTCTTCATCAACGGCTCTGCCAGCTTCAGCAGCTGATCCCTGTCAATGAATCCCCGCTTGTAGGCAATCTCCTCAATGCAGGAGACATAAAGCCCCTGTCTTTTCTGGAAGGTTGCGACGAAATTCGCCGCATCCAGCAAAGAATCGTGGCTGCCGGTATCCAGCCATGCAAATCCCCGTCCGAGTGTCTCCACATACAGATCGCCGCGCCTTAAATATTCATTGTTGATACTGGTGATCTCAATCTCTCCGCGCGCAGAGGGCTTTACATTTCTGGCAATCTCCACCACATCATTGTCGTAGAAATACAATCCCGGAACCGCATAGTTTGACTTCGGCTTTGCGGGCTTTTCTTCAATAGAAATTGCACGCCCGTTCTCATCGAATTCGACGACGCCGTAGGCGGTCGGATCTTTTACGTAATAGCCGAAGATCGTGGCCCCCTTCTCTCTTCTGGCCGCCTCATTCAGAACCCTTGAGAAACTCTGTCCATAGAAAATGTTGTCTCCCAGCACCAAGGCACAGCAGTCCGTCCCGATAAAATCCGCACCGATGATAAAAGCCTCTGCCAGTCCGTTGGGATGCTCCTGAACAGCATAGGAAATCTCCATCCCCAGCTGTTCTCCGGACCCCAAAAGCTCTTCGAAGACCGGAAGATCTCTGGGTGTGGAAATGATCAGTACCTCACGAATTCCTGCCAGCATCAGTGTCGACAGAGGATAATAAATCATCGGTTTGTCGTACACCGGCATAATCTGCTTGGAAATCGCTTTTGTCAACGGATAGAGTCTGGTGCCGGAACCGCCGGCCAGAATGATCCCCTTCATGTTCCCCTCCATTCCCTGGCTGCTTTACTGCGCAAAAACACGGACAACGCCCGACTCAGCCAAGAACCTTTTTGTCGTCATACATATTGGCGTAATACTGCTGATAATTTCCGCTGGTAATGTGCTCCATCCAGTCCATGTGCTCAAAGTACCAGGTGATGGTCTTGCGTATGCCGTCCTTGAACATGGTTTCCGGCTCCCACCCAAGCTCCGCATGAATCTTATCCGGAGCAATGGCATATCTGCGGTCATGTCCCTTCCGATCCTCTACATAAGTGATCAGATTCTCACTGATTCCGGCCTTTCTGGGATCAGAATCATCGAGCTCCTCGCGCAGAACCTCCAGAATAGTCTTCACGATCTCGATATTCTGCTTCTCATTGTGGCCGCCGACGTTGTAGGTTTCAAACAGCCTCCCCTTCTCCTGTACCAGATCGATTGCCTTGCAGTGATCCTCCACATAGAGCCAGTCGCGGACATTCTTTCCGTCTCCGTACACCGGAAGATTTTTCCCCGAAAGGGCATTGTTGATCATGAGCGGAATCAGCTTCTCCGGGAACTGATACGGTCCGTAATTGTTGGAACAGTTGGTGATATTGGCCGGAAAATGGTAGGTGTCCATATAGGCCTTCACCAGCATATCGGAAGACGCCTTTGAGGCACTGTACGGACTGTGCGGTGCATACGGCGTCGTCTCATAAAAATATGCATTCGGATCTTCCGGAAGAGACCCATATACCTCATCAGTAGATACATGCAGGAACTTTTTGCCTTCCTTATAGTTTCCGAGCGGATCCGGTCCGTCCGAAAGCTCCCAGGCCTCCTTTGCACAGTTCAGCATGTTCGCGGTTCCCAGAACATTGGTCTGGACGAACAGCTCCGGCTCCTTGATGGATCGGTCCACGTGCGACTCCGCCGCAAAATGGATGACTCGGTCGATGTCGTTTTCCCGGAAAATCTTCCGAATGGCCTCTTTGTCACAGATATCCGCCCTCACGAACGTATAGTTCGGCAGGTCTTCCACATCCTTCAGATTCTCAAGGTTTCCAGCATAGGTAAGCTTGTCCACATTGATGATTCGAATGTTCTCACCATACTTCTTCAGCATGTACTGAATAAAATTGGAGCCGATAAAGCCTGCTCCTCCTGTCACCAGAAATGTCTTCATTCCGCATTTCTCCTTTTGTCATTCATGAAAAATTACATCTATCCCGCACCCTCTTGCTGCAGCCGGTGCTAAAACTTCTGAAACGATCACAGTGTGAAGTATACCATAACCACGACCGTCTGTGTGGGCAAACAACCCGCCGGCCCAAAAGCCGCAGCGCAGCACTGCAGTCCACTCAGTAGGATCGATAACTGATATCCAGATCCACATCCCCGCTGATGCCGTTGATGCGTCCGGATGCGCTGTACTGCCAGATGTCGTACCGGGAGCGGGAATAGGTGGGTGTTTCCGCATATTGAGCAAGCCAGATATGATAGCTGGTGAGCGAGCTCACGTTGATTTTTTCGCTGAACCAGTTGGTATTGGCATACACTCCTGCTGAAAATCCCGCATTCTGCACAGTTTTGCAGAATGCCGCAATATTGGCTGTCCGCTGGCTGGTGCTGATGGAATCTCCTCTTCCGCCGGAGCTCTCTACATCCAGGAAAATCGGCATTGAGATTCCGTAGCTTTTGGCAATCTGCACTGCCATGGAAGCTTCCTCCACGGCCTCTGCTTCATTTACGGCCTGTGAAAAGAAATACAGTCCCACCTTAAGACCTGCATTTCTGGCGCCGGTTATGTTGGTCCCAACGGCAGAGTCCTTGACCAGTGCCCCCGTTGAGGAGCCGCGGTAGCCGCACCGGATGATTGCAAATGAAATCCCGGAAGATGCCACCTCGTCCCATTGAATCGAGCCATTCCACATGGACACGTCAATGCCGGTGTTGGTGCTGTCCGTGTCCAGAATTCCTTCGCTGCTGAAGGTGTAAGACACCCCCTGAATGATCTGCGATCCTGTGACATAATTTCCGTTTTTATCATAATAATAGGTGAGGCCGTTGATGTGCTGCCAACCGGTATACCGATATTTTTTTTCCGTCACCGTTTTGCGGTAGAACACATCAAAGGAACTGTAATCAGCTGCTGTTGCCGCCCGATAGCTGTCACCATCTTTGACATACAGAGGATTTCCGTCTGCATCCTTTAACGGCGTGCTGTCATCTGTTTTTTCCGAAACTGTGACGGAAACCGTCTGCGTCACGTCTTCATAATCCTTTAGGGCAACCGTTATCGTACAATTTCCTGCCGATATTCCCTGCACCGTTCCGCCGTCAGACACGGTCGCGATATCTGCATCGGATGAGACATACGTCACCGTGGTATCGGAGGCATTTGTCACAGAGGCCTTGATCGTCTGGGTATTCCCGCACACCAGATGAATCTCAGACGGATCCACCTTCAGCTCCGGTTCCTGCTGTCCTTCCTCATCCTGCGGCTGCTCTTTCTCCGTCTGAGAACTCTCTGCCGCATCGGAATCAGATGTGCCGGATTCATCCGTCTCATCC
>CAVAJA010000213.1:0-6802 GCA_963588615.1 Lachnospiraceae bacterium
ACGCGGCATTGACCGTTATGTGGAAATTTTACAATGATGCATACAGATTGGATTCCAAGCTTGGATATGCAGCCGCCGAATCTTATGTATTGTTCCTGATTACGATTATCGTCACATTGGTTCTCAAAAAGCTCACAAAGGAGAAGGATGCATGAAAAAGATAAAGCTGCAGACGATTGTAAAATTTATCATTCTTGTCCTGATCGTGATTCTGATGGTTACACCCGTCTATATTGTAGCGATGATGGGAACTTACAAGAGTGAAAAACTGTTCCTCGGCATTCCGTGGATTCCGAGTAATTACCTTCTGAACAATATCAAGACCGTTATTGCCCACGGTTACTTTCGCAGCATGCTGAATTCCATTGTTATTTCGTTGGGATCCGTTCTGCTCACGACAATTGCAGCATCGCTGTGCGGATTTGCAATTGCCAAATATGACTTCAAAGGGAAAAAAATTATAAGCACGCTGGTGGTCGTTCTTCTCGTCATTCCGACGGAGATCAGTGTTGTCGGCTATGTTCGTGAAATGCGGAGTCTGCATCTTATCAAGACGTATCTTCCGATGATTCTCACCTGGGGGGCGAATCCGTTCTGCGTGTTCTTTCTGGAGTCATTTATTGCAGATTCTTTCCCTACGGACATCATGGAGTCAGCACGCATTGACGGGTGCAGCGAACCCGGTATTTTCGCAAGGGTTGCATTTCCAATGATTCGCCCGGGCATCACCACCGTCATTATTCTGGTGTTCCTGTGGTCCTGGAATTCCTATATGCTGCCGTTGATCATCATCAACAATGACAGTATGTATACCATTCCTTTGTTTGTTTCCACGCTGTCATCAGCATTTACGAGAGACTACGGAGCAATTATGTGTGCGCTGGCAATGTCGATTTTGCCGATGATCGCAGTCTTTACTGTTTTTTCAAAGAGTTTCATGGAGAGCATCAGCCTTGGAGCTTTGAAGGGGTGATGCTCCGAAACGGAATGAGGCGAATATGAATCTCGAAAATTTATCAACGTACGAAGAAGTCGTGGATCTTTGCGGAGAGTGGAAGCTGGAGCTTGACGGAAAGCCGGTCGGCAAGATCAGACTGCCTTCTACCGTCACAGAGAGCGGATATGGGGAGATCAATGAAAAGCGGGAGCGTTTATTCCTGTCGGAACGGCGAACCTTTACGGGAAAGGCTGTTTACGAGAGGACGTTCGAATTGAAGGGCCTGGAAGGGAAAAGGGTCCTGTTCTCCATGGAGCGAAGTCGGATTACAGAAACGGTAGTCAACGGCATTCCGGCAGGAACGAGAGATCTGCTCACGAGTGAGCAGACATTGGATATTACGGACCTGGTAAAGGCAGGGACGAATACCATTGCAGTTGTTGTGGACAATACACTGAAGAATGTGCCAAAGGATGCAATTTTGGGGTCGCATATGGCGACGGTTCACACGCAGACGAACTGGAACGGCATTGTCGGTGCGATTGAGCTGCGGATCGAACCGGAAATTTATCTGGAACGCATCCGGATTTATCCGAATGCGGAGAAAAAAGAGATCTGCATCCGGACAAGGATATTTTCGGGAAGGCGGGAAGCTGTTCCTGTAAAACTCAGTGTCCGCCAGCCGCAGTACGGATCGGATGTACTTGCATCCGGTGAATATGTGCTTGCGGGCGGGAGCGGCTTCTATGAGTACATGCTGGAGGGCGCTGTTGACCAGAGAACGCCTCTGTGGAGTGAGTTCCATCCGCAGATGACTTCTGTCGAGATAACACTTGAGGCAGAGGGGGTGATTTTGCACAGGACGATTCCATTCGGCCTTCGCGATTATAAGGTCAGTGATGATCGGCATCATTTTGCGGTAAACGGAAAGAACATCTTCATTCGGAGCGAGGCGAACTGTGCGGTATTCCCGCTTACTGGCTATGCGCCGATGGATGAGGATTCCTGGGACAGACTCTTTGATGTCTACAAATCCTACGGTGTCAACTATGTACGCTGTCACTCCTGGTGTCCTCCGGAAGCAGCATTCCGCAGTGCGGATAAGAAGGGCTTATATATTCAGCCGGAGCTCTGCGAATGGACCTTCCACACATTTGAGAAGGATGCAGAATACGACTACTACAGCAGGGAGGCCAGAGCGATTCTTGATCAGTACGGCAATCATCCGTCGTTGGTTGCGCTTACCTGCGGGAATGAGCTTCGAAGTGACAACCGTGCAAGAATGAGTGAATTCTGCAGACAGATGCGTCTGTATGACCCGACCAGGCTTTATGCGGAGGGATCGAACACGTGGTATGGGGAGGCCGGGTATAACCCGGATTCGGATTTTATCCTTGCACAGGGAAATTACGGATCCGCCTGGAGAGGGGCGTTTGCCGGAAACCGTGGATTTATCAATGACGAGCCGCCGGGAGAGGAGCATGAGTTTTCTGCATCGGTGAGCGGGATCGACAAACCGATTGTAAGCTTTGAGGTCGGGCAGTTTCAGGTTTATCCGGATTATCGGGAAATTGAAAAATATACCGGCGTTCTGGAAGCAAGAAATCTCATGGAGTATCAGAGTGATCTTGCAGCAAAGGGGCTTGCCGGGAGAGATCATGAGTTTCATATAAGATCCGGAAAGCTTGCAATGCAGTGCTATCGCGAAGAGATCGAAGCGGTTATGCGCACACCGGAGATGGCAGGGATTTCGCTTCTCGGACTGCAGGACTTTTCAGGACAGGGGACCGCACTTGTCGGTATGATCGATGCATTTGGAGATCCCAAGGAGTTTGCATCTCCGGAAGAATTCCGGCGATTTTTCGGATCGGTTACGCCGCTTCTTAAGTTTGGCAGGAGGACCTTCCGCAGCAAAGACAAGGAGACCTTCACGGTTCTTGTGCACAATTTTGGAGAATCGGATCTCACAGAAGATGCAGAGGTATCGGTGATAGACAGCAGTGGGAAAACGGTATTTAAGAAAATCTGGAATTCATGGAACATTCCGCAGGGAGGGCTTTGTGAAATTGCAGAGATTGAACTTGAATTTGAACCATATGAAAAGCCGGAGACCCTGACGGCATCGGTTCGTGTCGGTACATTCAGCAATTCTTATGAGCTGTATGTTTATCCAGGTGTGCAGCTGACGGAAAAAGAAAAAGCCCTTTTCGTTGGAGAGGTCGATTCAGAAGTGCTCTCCAAACTGGTATCCGGAGAAACGTTTATCCTTGTTCCCACGGCAGAGCCGCAGGCTGTGCCGGAAAGTTTTCCGGCATCATATATTTCAGATTTTTGGTGCTGGTACATGTTCCGCAAATGGGACAGCAGCGGGACGATGGGACTGACAATGGATCCTGACAGCAAGATTTTCAAAAGCTTCCCTTCCTCGGATCATACGGATCCGAGATGGTGGCATCTCCTGCACGGGGGCAGGGCCGCTGTGCTCACGGAGACCGGGATTTCACCAATTATCGGGATGATTGACAACCTACAGAGAAATCATACTCTCGCAATGGTCTATGGCGTAAAGGTGGGGAAAGGAAAGCTGCTGGTTTGCACATTCCATACAGAGGATCGAAAGGAGCCGTCGGTTGCAGCCTTCGTAAAGTCTCTTGCAGAATATGCCGTCTCCGAAGATTTTAATCCCGAAAAGAGCGTGTCACCTGCGGAGCTCCATAGATTGGTTCCGGGGGCGCGCAGAGCAGTTACAGGGAAGGAGGCGGTTGCTGCGGCAGGTTACCGAAGCGAGTCTGCGGTGAATGTTCTGAAGGAGGATGAATCCGTATGGAGTACAGCGGGACTTTCGGATAAAAAGGCGGCCTGGATTGAGGTGCAGCTTCATGAGGCGAGAACCGTCGACACGCTTCAGATTGAATTCTCCGGGGCAGATGTCTATGACACGGGAGGGATTGCCTATGATCTTCCGGGAAGGGTGGATGCCTTGTACTTGGAAGGAAAGGAATGGAAGCCGGTCAGGGAAAGCTTCCGAACGGATGTCAGCAGCGGCAGCTGGAATATGATCCATTTTGAGCCGGTAACGACAATGGCAATTCGCATATCCTTCGGTGAGGATGAAATGGAAAGCGTCAATGTTGCGGCAATCTCGGAAGATGAGAAGCCTTTTGCGGTAACCAGAATCGGAATTTTTTGAATGAATGTCTTTAATGGGGGACGACATGGGGAAGACAATTGCTTTGGATGGGAAATGGCAGTTTGTTCTGGATCGTGACAAGAAAGGAATTCGGAAAGAATTTTTCAATGCACTGCCGGAGGATGCGGAGAATGTGTTCATTCCGCACACATACAATTGCGGAAACGGAACGGACACGTACCGGGGGACGGCATGGTATCAGTATATGCTGGACATTCCGGCAGAGTGGAGCAATCAGAGGATTGCCGTTCGCTTTGACGGGATTTACCGGGATGCGGATTTCTGGCTGAACGGCGTGAAGATCGGAAGACATTACGGAGCCGGGTTCACCACCTTTAAGGTGGAGCTCACCGATGCTGTCCGAGTCGGTGAGCAGAATCGATTGACCGTGCGGGTCGACAACAGCTTTTCACCGTATGCGCTGCCCTGGTACAACCAGTTCGACTGGGCGGATGACGGGGGAATCTTCCGACCGGCGTATCTGGAGGCTGCAGAGAAGACATCCATTGACCATGTATTGGTGGATGCACTCCCTTCCATTGAAGGTGCAGATGGGAGAGTAAATGCAGGTCCGGCTGAGATGATGCTCCGGATCAGCATGGCACCGGATGCGAAACCAGATGCAGAAATCGCATATGAGCTTTTGGATGAAGGGAAGGTTGTCGCGTCTGGAAGGGCAGAAAGCGGCAGAAAAATCATTCTGGAGCATGTGCAGTACTGGCATTTTGATGCGCCGCAGCTATATGTGCTGAGACTGATGGTTTCTCTTGGGGGAGAGATTACGGATGTCTGGGAGAACCGGATCGGTTTCCGCTCGTTCACAGCGGCCGGGAGAGAGTTCGTTCTCAATGGTGAGAAAATTCATACGGTCGGCACGGAGTGGATGCCGGGCTCTGATCCGCGCATCGGAAATGCAGAGCGGCCGGAGGATCTGGCAAGGGTTCTCCGACAGTTAAAGGAGACCAACTGTATTTATACCAGGGTCCACTGGCAGCAGGATGAGTCCTTCTACGACTGGTGTGATGAACATGGCATGATGGTTCAGGAGGAGGTACCGACATGGGGGTGTCCTAAGGAGCCGGTTTCCGATACGCTGGAGATGGTAAAAAGTCAGCTGGAAGAAATGTGGGCGTCTCACTATAATCATCCGTCCATTGTGTCCTGGGGAGTTGGAAATGAATTAAACGGGCAGAGCGAGGTGACGAAAAAATATGTTGAGGATGCAGTGACCTTCGCAAAAACGGTCGAGAAAAGCAGACCGATCAGCTATGTTTCGAATACGACCTGGGAATCGCCGGATGATGCCTGCAATCGCAGCGACATCATGATGTGCAATGAGTATATCGGAACATGGCACCAAGGATACGATAATGAAGCTTCTGTCCGGCTATTTAGGGAGATAAATTCGGACAAGCCGATGCTGATTTCCGAATTCGGCCTCTGTGAGCCGGCTTTTGCAGGCGGAGATGAAAGAAGAGAGAAAATCTTTCTGAAAAAAGTGGATATTTACCGCAGAAACGATGTGACAGGTTTCATCTATTTCTGTCTGAATGATTATCGCACGCAGATGGGAGAAGACGGCGAGGGGCGCTTCTGCCGCAGAGTACACGGATCGACGGATTTCTACGGGAATCCGAAGCCTTCTTTGTCTGCCGTGACACGTGAATGTGCTCCGATTAAAGTCAACTGTATTGCAGCAGGAGAGGTTATTACGGCCGAACTGGAAGCAAGAAATGATCTTCCGAGATATCGGGCAGAAGGATATTATCTTGAGCTTCAGGCCACCGGAAAAGTGCCGCAGTTTGCGGCAGTACCGGACATCAATCCCGGCGAGAAGGTGGTCGTATCGATACCAAATGTCGAGGGGAGAGACAAGGTGCTGTCGATCCATCGCCCGAACGGAGATGAGGTACTCCGCATGGACTTGCAGGAAATGGAGTGAGCTGTGCGCTCAGAGGAGGGAGTGTTATGAGCTTTGCAAAAGTCTGGGAAGAAACCGTGATGATTCCGACCTATCCTGTCGGAAAACCTGAGAAGAATCCGATGTTCATTGAGAAAAGAGTCTATCAGGGGAGTTCGGGGAAGATCTATCCCTATGCTACGATCGAGTCAATCGGAGACCAAAAGGAAGAGCGTTCCTATCAGGCGGTGATGCTGGAGAACGATTATCTTAAAATTATGGTGCTGCCGGAGCTCGGCGGCCGTATTCAGCGCGCGTACGATAAAACCAATGGGTACGACTTCGTCTATTACAATCATGTGATGAAGCCGGCTCTGGTCGGACTCCTCGGTCCCTGGGTGTCGGGCGGAATTGAATTCAACTGGCCGCAGCACCACAGACCGACGACATATATGGCGGTTGATCATGTGATTACAGAGAATGAGGATGGGAGTGTATCCTGCCTTTGCAGCGATGTTGACAGGATTCACGGGACGAAGGGACTCTGCAGGATCACGCTGTATCCCGGTGTGTCCTACATTGAGATCAAAGGCCAGCTTTATAACCGGACATCTCTTCCGCAGACTTTCCTGTGGTGGGCCAATCCCGCGGTTCCGGTGAACGAGAACACGCAGACCGTTATGCCGCCCGATGTAGTAGCTGTCATGGATCACGGAAAGAGAGATGTCTCGAGATTCCCGATCGCAACAGGGACATATTACAAAAAGGATTACAG
>CAVAJA010000214.1:0-18336 GCA_963588615.1 Lachnospiraceae bacterium
TGCCAACACCGCATTGGAAGCCCAGATCGAAGAGCTGCCGTGGGACAGGCTTCCCGTGGTGGTGTCCGGCGGGAGCTTCAATTCCCAGAACCGCACGACGAGGGTCACAAAGGAGGGTGCAGCGCTGATGGACCGGGCGCTTGAGACCGCGGACCCGAGAAGGATATTTTTCGTGATCGGGCACAGCCTGCAGGGATATGAGCGGTACATTCTGAAATACAATGAGCAGCTGGTGAAAAAGGGAAAGCGTCCCTTCCTGATCTTTGCCATTGTTCCTTCCCGTCTGACGCAGGTCCAGGTTCGTGCCATTCAAAGATCCGGTGTGCGTGTGCGGGTTTCGACGGAGAGTCAGGCGATGGGAATCTACAAGAGCTTTAACTACGAAATTTTCGAGAGACGTCCGTCCACGGTGATCGCAATGGACGGGAATTCTGCAGCGCTGAATCTGATCCAGGAGGCCAAGAACGGAAAAGGAGACGCCTCCATCATGATCTGGGAAAGGGCAGCTGCGCTTCGCAAGAAGGCCGACTCGCTGGAGGGCTACGTGACGATCTTCGGCAGGTAGGGCGTCACATCGTAGTTTCGGATGAACTCGATGAATTTCGTCAGCTGATCGGGGACGAAGATGCCCTTTTTCCAGATGATGCCGAATTTGCTGGTGATTTCCGGATCAATGGGAATCTCGACAAAATCCCTTGGATTGACAGCAATGGTGGAATAAAGAAAGGCTCCGCAGTCCCCGCCGCGCACATAATTCAGAACCGTCATCAGCTGACTGCAGTACATGCGCACATGCGGAGTGATGCCGGCGGAGCGAAGTCTCGCCGTTACGGTCTGGGTCTGTACGGAATCGGTGTTGAACAGGATGATGGGCTCGTCCTTGAGCATCTCCATGGTAATCCGAGATTCTCCAGCATACCTATGTGTTCTGGAGACACAGTACATGGAGCGGTCCTCCATCATGATATGGTGGTTGTATTTGTCCAGATTATAGAAATCCAGGTTGGCCATGGCGATGTCCAGCTGCTCGGCATCCAGAAGTGTTCTGGCGCGAAGAGAACCGTATTCGAGCAGCTGAATGGGGATGTTGTACTGTTCCTGGAACAGGTTGGTCACGCGAGGGAAGAACACCGTACTGATCATCGGCGGAATGCCGATGCGCAGAGGATGCCGGTGTTCTTCAATATTGGAAAAATCTGTGTACAATTCCTGCGTCTGGCGGAGAATCAGCTCCGCCCTCTGATAAAAAGCCTCCCCGTCCTTGGTCAGCAGGATTCTGTTCCGTCCGTGATTGAACAGGCGCAGATGAAATTCCTCCTCCAGATCTCGAATGGAAGCGGAGATGGTTGGCTGTGATACGTATAAAGCCTCTGCTGCCCTGGTGATGCTGTGATAGCGGCAGACGGTGCAGAAATATTCCAGCTGAGTCAATGTCATGGAAAAACCTCCCTGAGTCAGTTCTAAAACTCAGTATAGGAAAAAGCTATGCTGACGTCAATTAATTCAAATGTACATTATACTGCAGGCTCATTAAAATAATCTCATCAACAGCAAGCGATACGGCCATATCACCTTTGCTACAACCGAACCACAACAAAAAGTTCACTGCCGAAAGCCGTACAAAGGAAGGCGGTGAGACGAAATCAAGGAGGGGAGTTATGAGCCCGGCTGTCATTACATTAATCTTTCTGGCATTTGCCATCGTCATGTTCGTCACGGAGAAAATTCCGCTCGGACTGACATCTATGATCGTCTGTGTGGGACTGGTGCTGACCAAGGTTCTGAGCGTCAGTGAGGCCTTCAGCGGATTCATCAACAGCAATGTGATTCTGTTCGTTGCCATGTTCATCGTCGGCGGAGCGCTCTTTGAAACCGGCATGGCGAATGAGATCGGCGGATTGGTTACGAAGTTTGCGAAAACAGAGAGGGGCCTGATCGTTGCCATCATGGTGATTGTGGGTGCGATGAGCGGATTTCTTTCGAACACAGGTACCGCAGCAGTACTGATCCCGGTTGTCATCGGCATTGCAGCCAAGTCCGGCTTCAGAAGATCAAGGCTTCTGATGCCTCTTGTTTTTGCAGCGGCGATGGGCGGAAATCTTTCCCTGATCGGAGCACCCGGCAACATGATCGCGCAGTCCACACTGGAGCCGCTCGGTCTGAAGTTCGGATTCTTTGAATATGCGATCGTCGGACTTCCGATCCTGATTGCAGGCATCATCTTCTATGCGACAATCGGATTCAAGCTGCTGCCCAATCATGACAATGCAGGGAACGATGATTCGGTTTTTGACGATGTACAGGATTTCAGCCAGGTTCCGAAGTGGAAAAAGGTTCTGTCTCTGGTGATTCTGGTGCTCACCCTGTTGGGAATGATCTTCGAGGATCAGATCGGCATTAAGCTCTGCGTCACCGGATGCCTGGGAGCAATTCTCCTGATCCTGACAGGAGTCATTTCGGAGAAGAACGCACTGAAGTCCATTGATCTGAAGACCATTTTCCTGTTCGGCGGTACACTCTCTCTGGCAACTGCTCTGGAGAATACCGGTGCCGGCGAGATGATCGCAGATACCGTCATCGGAGTTCTCGGCAGCAATCCGTCACCGGTATTGTTCACCTTCGTGGTATTCATTCTGTGCTGCGTCATGACCAATTTCATGTCCAACACGGCGACCACAGCTCTGATGGCCCCGATCTGTCTTTCCATTGCACAGGGAATGGGAGCAGACCCCAGAGCAGTTCTGATGGCCTGCGTCATCGGCGGATCCTGCGCCTATGCAACACCGATCGGAATGCCGGCGAACACCATGGTGGTCGGAGCAGGCGGCTACAAGTTCAATGATTATGTGAAGGCCGGACTGCCGTTGATCGTCATTGCAACGGTTATCAGCATGATTATTCTGCCGATCGCATTTCCGTTCTATCCGTGATACTCGAAAATGCTCGAAGGCATTTTCTCCTATCTGCGAGTGAACCATCAGCCTTGCTGATGTTCACTCGGTCCGACGGAGAAACCGCATGCGCAGCTTTCACCTCGGGATACTCGAAAATGCCCGAAGGCATTTTCTTCCACCATATATCCATATATTTCAGTAATGTTTGGAGGTAAAAATTATGTCTAACGAAGCACAGGTTAAGAAACTTACAGACATCATGGCCCAGTTCGTGGGATTTACAGCGAAAAAGCTCCCGGATGATGTCATTGCCAAGCTGCAGGAGCTGCGGGACAAGGAAGATTCCCCGATGACCAAGGTAATTTACGATACCATGTTCCGCAACCAGGAACTGGCTATGAAGCTGAACCGTCCGTCATGTCAGGATACCGGCGTTCTGCAGTTCTGGGTAAAGTGCGGAACGAGATTCCCGCTCATTGACGATCTGGAGGCTCTCCTGAAGGAGGCAGTTGTTCAGGCAACCTTTGCAACGCCTCTTCGCCACAATTCCGTAGAGACCTTTGATGAGTACAACACCGGAAAGAATGTCGGCAAGGGCACTCCTACGGTGTGGTGGGATATCATTCCCAATTCTGATCAGTGCGAGATCTATACCTACATGGCAGGCGGCGGCTGCACGCTTCCCGGAAACGCAACCGTTCTGATGCCCGGTGAAGGTTATGAGGGCGTTACAAAATTCGTTCTGGACCGTATGACCAGCTACGGCCTGAATGCATGCCCGCCCCTTCTGGTCGGTGTCGGCGTCGGAACTTCGGTGGAGACAGCTGCCATGAACTCCAAAAAGGCTCTGATGCGTCCCATCGGTTCACACAATGACAACGCCAATGCTGCGAAGATGGAACGCCTTCTGGAGGACGGAATCAATGCCATCGGTCTCGGCCCGCAGGGAATGGGCGGCAACTATTCTGTCATGGGCGTGAACATCGAGAACACGGCCCGTCATCCCTCTGCGATCGGCGTCGCAGTAAACGTCGGCTGCTGGAGCCACAGAAGAGGTCACATCGTATTTGATAAGGACCTGAACTTCACCATCGACACCCATACCGGCTTTGAGTACAAGGAAGAGGCGTAAGCTTTTGAAGCGATACAGCACAGGAATCGAGATACGAACAGAAGGGAGTAAGAACAATGGCAGTTGAAATCAGAGACGGCAAAAAGATTCTGGTAACTCCGGTATCAGCGGAGGATTTAAAGGACATTCATATTGGAGACATTGTTTATCTGGACGGAGACATCACAACCTGCCGTGATGTGGCACATCGCCGCGTGGTGGAAGAGGGGAGAGAGATCCCGGTAGATGTCAGAAACGCAGCCATTCTTCATGCAGGTCCCATCATCCGCCCCCTGGGGGATGAGAAGTACGAGATGGTATCGGTTGGTCCTACCACCTCCATGCGAATGGAGAAATTCGAGTATGAATTCGTACAGACCACCGGCGTGCGCGTCATTGTCGGAAAGGGCGGAATGAAGGGGAACACCGAGAGAGCATGCAAGGATTTCGGAGCAATCCACTGCGTATTCCCTGCAGGAAATGCTGTTGTGGCAGCTGTTGAGGTGCAGGAAATCGTAGAGGCACAGTGGAAGGACCTGGGCATGCCGGAGACTCTCTGGCACTGCCACGTGAAGGAGTTCGGTCCGCTGATCGTCTCCATTGACTCCTACGGCAAGAACTATTTTGAAGAGAAAAAGGTGGAGTATAACATCAAGAAGGATGAACAGGTAGAAAAGATCAGCAAGCAGGTCGGCTTCATCAAGTAATTCATCCGAAGATTGTTCATCAGCTCCTGAAAATATCAGCCATTCCCGGAAGGGGTCCCCGCAGCCAAAAGCTGCGGGGATTTTTTTAATGAAGGAGCTGTCCTCTGATTTCCATGGGCTTGTTAACTCATCCTATGGGGGATTTGATTTGTGCTTCGATGATATCCGCCCTGCGGTTCGGATCAGCAAAGCGCAGCATCAGGGCAAAGCCTCGCTGGGAACAGATTGAGACACAGACCCAAAAGCAGACAGGCTCTTCCTTCTTTCGTTGCGAAAGAGGGGACAGAACAGTTAAGATAGATAGCAGTTTGGCGGATTGGATGGAAACGAGGAAGTAAAATGGCGCGTTTGCGGACACTGATGACAACATGGGGGGAGGAGCTGCAGAAGGATCCCAAAAGGATGCCGCTCCCGGAATATCCGAGACCCTCGCTGGTGCGGCAGAACTGGATCTGCCTGAACGGGGGGTGGGAGTATGCCGTTCGAAAGACACCGAAAGAGATGTCCGATTTGGATACAGAGGATGCCGGACGCCGCATGAATCCGGATTTTGGCGCGGCAGACGGCACCATTCGTGTGCCGTTTTCGCCGGAGTGTGTGCTGTCCGGCGTGGAAAGACAGCTTCTTCCCGGGGAGCGGCTGTGGTACCGAAGGAGCTTTTCATACGGGAGAGCGGAACGGGAGAGGAAGAAAGGTCATCTCCTGCTGCATTTCGGTGCGGCAGATCAGATTGCCTGGGTGTGGCTCAACGGACATTATGAAGGGTGCCACACGGGCGGGTACCTGCCCTTTTCATTTGCGGTTGAGGATGAGATCCGGGAAGGAAAAAATGAACTGGTGGTCTGTGTGCGGGATGACTCGGACACCGTAAGCTATGCAAGAGGAAAGCAGAAGCTCAAGGCCGGCGGCATGTTCTACACGGCCACCAGCGGAATCTGGCAGACGGTCTGGCTGGAGGAGGTTCCGGAAGTCTATATCGCAGGAATCGAAACGGAGAGTGATCCCGGGGAAGGATTCCTTCACATCCGCATTCACTGCGGCGGGAGAAAGGGCACAGAACAGAGTACTGCCTGCGGATCGGTAACAGGGGAGAATGAGGGAAGTCAGGGGAATTCGCTCAGCATAAAGAAGGTCGGAGGGAATCTTGTCCATGTACAGCTGCGGCGGCCGGCTGTTTTTGCTGAAAATTATATCCGGACACAGGTGGATGCGGTTCGCCTTCGGCAGCCGGTTATGCAGGAATTCGATGTCATCCCGGGGGAGTGGACATCGATTCGAATGGAGGAGCTGCGACTGTGGACACAGGACGAGCCGTGGCTCTACGGCCTCACGGCATCGATTGGGAAATCCGGGAGCGGCGCGGAGGAGACGTCGGCATGGGACGAAACAGACAGCTACTGCGCTGTTCGGTCATACGGTGTGGGGGGAAGAGATATTCCTGCGCGCCTTCTGCTGAACGGGAAACCGCAGCAGCAAAAAGGAGTTCTGGATCAGGGCTACTGGTCGGACGGACTTTATACGGCCCCTTCGGATGAAGCGTTGATTTACGACATTACCGAGATGAAAAGGCTGGGCTTCAACATGCTGCGCAAGCACCTCAAGGTCGAGCCGGAACGCTGGTATTATCACTGTGATCGCCTGGGCATGGCTGTGTGGCAGGATATGGTGTGCGGGGGAGAGTCCTACCGCAGATGGTTCGTGACCTATGGAGCCACCCTGCTGCAGCAGTTCAGAATCCGAATCAGCGACAAACATGCCTGGCTGTTTGCAAGGCGGGATTCCTGCGGGAGAGAGTCCTTTGAAAAGGATATGGTAGACACAGTGCTTCATTTAAAAAGTCATCCCTGCATCTGTACCTGGGTTATTTTTAACGAGGGATGGGGGCAGTTTGACGCTGCGCGGCTGACAAAGCTCCTGCGGAAGGCGGACGGGGAATACTCCGGGCGGCTGATTGACTCTGCCAGCGGCTGGTTCGATCAGCTCTGCGGTGATTACCAGAGTGTTCATCATTATTATCTGCGTCTCATTTACCGCAAAAGGGACAAGCGAATCCGGGTTCTGTCGGAATTCGGCGGTCTGCCCTGTGCCGTAAAGGGCCATCGGGCCGCCGATAAAGTTTACGGATATGGAGCCGCAAAGGATCTGAACGACCTCAACAGGAAGTTTCGTGCTATGATTCATAAGGCAGAGAGTCTGGAAGGGAAGGGATTCTCTGCGTATATCTACACGCAGGTTTCGGATGTGGAGGAGGAGATCAACGGAATCCTTACTTTCGACAGACGAGTGACGAAGATTCATCAGAAGATCGAGTCGAGGATGGAACACGATGGTTCGATGTGAAATCTGACGGTTGATCCGAGGGGAATCCGACAGGGGGGAGCTATGCGGTATCACATCGTTGTCAATCCGGCGGGTGCATCCGGCAGGACGGGGAAAACCTGGGAGAGACTCCTGCCGATTTTTGAGGAGAGCGGACAGGAGTATCGGGTTCATTATTCAACCAGAGAAAAGGGGATCGGACAGATCTGCCGCGAATTGGAACAGGAGAAAGGCACGAGGGCAGACACTGCCATCGTCGTTGTGGGCGGAGACGGTTCTGTCAATGAGGCGATCAACGGGCTGGAGCATCCCGGAAAGATCTTTTTCGGGCATATCCCGGCGGGCTCCGGAAATGACATGACAAGAGACATGAGGCTTCCGAAGGATCTCATTCAGCTGACGGCGCGGATTCTGGAGGGAAATGTGCACAGAACCTGCGATATCGGCGAGCTCACCTATGCAGATACCGGTCAGAAAAGGCGGTTTGCGGTCAGCTGTGGGATTGGGTTTGATGCGGGGGTATGTGAACTGGCAGCCCGTTCCGGGCACAAATCCGTTTTGAACCGGCTGGGACTCGGGAAATTGATCTATCTTCATGCTGCATTTAGGATCATCAAAGGTCAGAAATGCGGAAAGACCCGCATTACGCTGGAAAAGGGCGGGGTCATGCAGGAGGTATGCTGCGACAGGATGCTGCTGCTGGCCTGCATGAATCATCAATACGAGGGGGGAGGGTTTCGCCTTACTCCGGATGCGGATCCGGATGACGGAATTCTGAATCTGTGCGTGGCAGACCCGAAGAGGAATCGAGCGTTTTATCATGCCTTTCCAAGGGTTCCCTTCGGAAAACATCTGAATCTCCCCTACATCCATGAGCTGCGGGGGAGCCGGATAGAAATTCAGACGCAGGAGCCGATGTGGGTGCACACCGACGGAGAAGTGGAACGCAGGGCGGACCACCTGTATATTCAGATTATGGAAGAAAAGCTCCAGATGCTGATGTGATAGTAAGGACAACAGATGCAGAGTGCAATTGATTTCGGGAAGGATTTCCTGACCCAGTATTTTAATAAAAAGGACGCAGATGCGACCTGTACATTTCTGTCGGATGACATCATCTGGATTACACCCAATGAGATCCGGCATCTTAAGAGCATCCGATCCATTCGGGAGTTTCTGAGGGAGGCCCTTGAGGAAGATCCGAAGGCCTACAACGTAGACGTGGCTTCCATTCGCTCCGCCCCGGGGCTTGAGCCGGTGTCGGTAACAGCCTATGACGTCAACCTGATTCCCAAGCATGAAGAGTCCTCCGTGAATCTGAGGGTTACGCTGGCACTTCGAAAAGAGGGGGACGGGTATTCGATTGTCTATGTCGGAATGTCCCGTAAATATATCCGAACTGACGTGGAGCAGATCCGTACCTTTGCGGATGCGCTGCCGGGCGGGATTATGACGCTGACGGTGCTGGGGAATGATATTCGCGTCATGTACGTCAACGGATGGTTTTTCCGGAGGCTGGAAGAGGACGAGGCGGTGATCTATTCGAGAATGGATCAGAATGTGTTCTACATGATGCCCGAGGAAGACCAAAAAAGGATGACCACGCTGGTTGCGGAGATGGCGTCCCTGAAAAAGCCCAAGCCGCTTGCAATGCGCGTCACGCTCCTTGCACAGAAGCTGCCGCAGAATGCAGGAACATCCGGCGCGAAAAAAAGCTCAGAGCCGGAGAAAATTCCGTGTCACATGACGGTGACTTCTGTGTATAAGGACAGCGGCAGGACTGTGCTCTACCTGATGTTCGACGAGATTGCGGACATGATTCATGAAGAAGAGCGGGAGCAAAGAAAGGCAGACAGGTCCCGGAAGGAGCTGGAGCAGAAGGTTCAGGAGCTGGAGAAAAAAAGCGGCCTAAAGGCGCTGCAGGAGGAGCTGGCGCAGGTAAAAGAAGAGCTGGAGGAAGCCGGAAGGATTGCACAGCAGGAATCGGAAGCCGCCGCGGCGCTGATCAAGACCAAGCTGGAGCAGGCTGCTCGGGAAAAGAAGGCAGCGGTGTCGAAGGCAAAGCAGAAGATCGAGGAGCAGTATGCGGTCTCCTGGAAGGAAGAGAAGGAGAAGCACAGGCAGGAAAGGGAAACTCTTCAGAGGAAGCTGGAGGAGGCAGAGAGGGCCGGGAAGGCGGCAGAGGAAAAAGCCTCAAAAGCCGAGGCGGCGCTGGTGGAGAAAGAAGAGAGTGTCCGGCAGCAGGAAAAGGCCTACCAGGATCGGATTCTGAAGCTGGAGTGGAAGGTGACGGAGCTGGATCGCCGGTCAAAGGAGAGCCTGGAGGATCAAAAGGAGCGCCTGACCAAGGAGAAAGAGACTGCTCTTCTGGAGACGAAGGCCTCTGCCAGGGAGAGGGAAGAGAAGATTGTCCGGGAGAAGGGCGAACTTCTTCAAAAGGGAGAAGAAGAGAAGGCAGAGCTGGAAACAACGGTGACCCGCCTGCAGCGTGAGCTGGCAAGGCAGGAGGCGGCTCTGGAGAAGAAAGAGACGGATCAGAAGATCCTCGGAAAGGAAAAGGATAAGTCCATTCTGCGCATGCAGAGTCTTCTGCAGGGGCAGATGGGGAGCATTCAGAGTGCGGCAAGAACGGCGAAGGACAGCAACAATCTGAAGGAACTGCATCGGCAGATGGAGAAACTGGCAAAGTCAGCGGAGCTGCTGCCGGCGTACATGGAGGATCTTGCGGAGATTTCCAGGCTGAATCCGGGCGTGCGGACAGCACCGGCCGCCAGCGTGTTCTCAGTTCGTTCCTGTCTGGATCTGCTGAGGCTGGTGATCTGGCCGCAGTGCAGAAAGAAGGGCATTGTTTTCTCGGTGGAAATGACAGAGGGAATGCCGGATCGTGTATCGGGAGGGAAAGCAGGACTGGAGCTGGCATTCCTGTGCATTCTTGAGAATGCGATTGAGAACACGGCGTCCGGCGGAGCGATTACTTTGAAAGCCTCTGCGGATGCACCGGTTCGCGGCAGTTCCTATTATCATTTCCATATTGCGGACAACGGAGCGGGGATTGCAGAGGATAAGCTGCCGGTGCTGTTCGACCGGCCGGAAAGTGAGCTGGCGATTGCCCGGAGGGTGATGAGTACCATGGGGGGATCGATTCTGGTGCGCAGCAAGGAAGGTGAGGGTGCGAGCTTTGAAATCCGCGTCAATCTGAAGCTGGCATAGCGGCTGCAGGTTCCGCTGTGCCGGTTTGGGGGAGGCGCTTGCATAAATCAGGACATGGTGTCATACTGACCATGCGCTATATCCGCATGAATGCGGAACAGCAGCAGGAAGGAATGAATATGAAAAAGAAAACACTACTCGTCACCTGCGTCCTTGCGGCAGTGCTGGCATTGTCGGCCTGCGGTCAGAGCGCGTCCACAGCAGACACTTCGTCTGCAGATTCCGCAGAGAATACGACAACTCAAGAGAGCAGTCCGGCTGGAGAAATGGCGGAAGGGGGGAGCTTTGTATTCGGCCTCACGACAGAGGTTGATAATTTTGACCCTTTCACATCAACGACTGCAGACGCCAAGAGCATCTATTTCAATATCTATGAAGGCCTTGTGAAGCTGCAGACGGATGGAACCTATGCTGGTGCGGTCGCTTCGGATTATGAGATCAGCGATGATGGGAAGACCTACACTTTTACGCTGCGTGACGGTGTGAAATTCCACAACGGGAGTGAGGTCACCGCAGAGGATGTTCTGTATTCGATTCAGTTGGCGATCGACAGTCAGATCACGGGCTATGACAACGTGGACACCTTTGAGGCTTCCGACGATAAAACCATTGTCATTCAGCTGAAGGAGGCGAATGCAGATTTCCTGGCGCAGGCCACACAGGCGATCATTCCGAACGGTTCGGATGACAATGGAGAGATGGCAACGGCGCCGGTCGGAACCGGACCGTTTGCGCTGACGGAGTATACGGTTCAGGATCATGTGACATTGACGCGCTTTGAGGATTACTGGGGAACGCAGCCCCATCTGGATGAAGTGACGGTTCGCTTCGGAATGGACGCTTCGCAGGAGCAGATCAATTTCCAGTCGGGTGCCATCGACGGCTTTATGGCAGATGCAGCTGTTGCCCAGCAGGTGAGTGATTCCTCGGCCAATAAATACGAGAGCAATTCCAATGCTGTGCAGGCGCTGTATCTGAACAATGCAGCAGAGCCGTTTGACGATGTGACGGTCCGCAGAGCACTGTGCTATGCGGTGGATCCGCAGGACATCATAGACACGGTGAATTATGGCTACGGTACGATCATCGGAACGGCAATGATTCCCGGGCTGTCTGCTTATTATGATGAATCTCTCACAAATGCATATTCCCATGACGATGAGAAGGCAAAGGAGCTCTTAGCAGAGGCGGGATATCCGGACGGCTTCACCTTCACCATCACCGTTCCGTCGGTGTATAAGGTTCATGTGGACACGGCACAGGTCCTGGTAAATCAGCTGGCAGAGGTTGGAATCACGGCACAGATCAATCAGGTGGATTGGGCCACATGGCTGGAGAATGTTTACACCAATCGGGATTATGAGGCAACCATCGTTTCGGTAGACGGGGCGGTTGCTTCGCCGACGGCATTTCTGTCGAGATATTGCTCCGATGCCTCCGATAACTTTGTGAATTACAGCTCAGAGGAGTTTGATGCTCATTATTCGGCGGCGGTATCCGAGGCCGATGATGCCGATCGGAAGGCAGAATTTACAGCTTGTCAGGAAGATCTGTCAGCCAATGCGGCCAGCGTCTATCTGCAGGATGTGGCAAGAGTCATGATTTACAACAAGAATTATGAGGGCTTTGAAAGCTATCCGCTGTATGCGGTGGATTTTTCAGCCATCTATCGGGTACAGTAGAATAGTTTTCAGCGGATAGTAACGGCTGCAGTCAGCCGTCGAAATTCGGATTGCCGTGCGGATGCTATGGCGGGCAATCGTGGTTTCGGCGGCATCTGCAGCCGCTTCTGTGTAGAAAAATATGCGGTATTTTATTAAGAAAATCTTGATGATGCTCCTGACACTGGTGCTGATCTCCCTTTTGACCTTCTTTGCATTTCATATCATTCCGGGAGATCCTGCCCAGCTGATTCTGGGGACCAATGCAACGGAAGAGAAGCTGGAGGCGCTGCGCACCCAGCTGGGGACGAATCTGCCCCTGTGGCAGCAGTACGTTAACTGGATCAGAGGGTTTCTTTGCGGGGACATGGGAACGTCCATACGCTATTCGATGCCGGTGAAGGAGCTGATGCAGGGGCATCTGTTCGTAACGACCGTGCTGGGACTCATGGCGGCTGCTGCGGCGCTGGCGGCCGGAATCCCGTTTGGAATTTACATGGCGGGCCGCAGACGCCCGGCGGCACAGACGGCGGTGACGATGGTGGACATTCTGGGCTTGTCTTTCCCCGGCTTTTTCCTCAGTATTCTGCTCATGTGGATTTTTGGACTGGTCCTGCATCTGTTCACGCCGGGAGCGTATGTGAGCTATGAAAAGAATCCGGCGGAATTTTTTCATTACATGATTTTCCCGGCACTGGCGGTGGCCATCCCGCAGGCGGCAATTCTGGCACGCTATGTGCAGACGGCGGTGCAGGAACAGCTGCAGCAGGATTACGTCCGAACGGCGAGGGGAAAGGGGGCAGGATGGAATCGAATTTTCTATGCCCATATTCTGCGGAATGCCATCGTATCCATTCTGCCGCTGATCGGAATGATGGTCGCGAATATTTTCTCCGGGAGTATCATTGTGGAACAGGTTTTCTCGGTTCCGGGAATGGGAAAGCTGTTGATTTCTTCGGTGACCGGACGCGATTTCCCGCTGACACAGGCACTGGTGATGTACATTGCCGTAATTGTCGTAGCGGTTAACTTCGTTGTGGATCTTCTGGTGCAGGCCGTGGATCCGCGCATCCGTCTGGATTGATCCGTCGGTGTTTTGCGTGAAGAACCAGAGGTATGGAATGAAAAAGACAAATTGGGAGCTGCGCATCGGGCTGGTGCTGGCAGGGATTGTTGTGGCATTGTCGGTCCTGTCCATATTCTGGACGCCCTACGGCATCAATGAAATGGATAAAGCGGCAAGACTTGCGGCACCTTCCCTGCGGCACTGGATGGGAACAGACGACATGGGAAGAGACGTGTTCTCGAGGGTCATCGTGGGCGGACGGTTTACGCTGATGGTGGCCTGCGGGACAGTGGCATCCTGTACCGTGTTCAGTACGGTACTGGGGCTGTTGTCAGGATATGCGGGAGGTCTGCTGGACGACATCATTATGCGGATCATGGATGCCGTCAATACCCTTCCCGGAGTTCTGGTGGCGCTGGTGTTCGTCACCATTATGAGCTACGGGAATAACACGATCATCATTGCGCTGTGCGTGATCTTCATCCCGAGCTTCACGCGCATCGTACGGGCAGGAACGCTCCAGTATAAAAATGCGGAGTTCGTGCGCAGCAGCCGTGTCTTCGGAGATTCGGATCTGCGCCTGATCCTGGTTCATATTTTTCCGAATGTAATGCCGCTTCTGTTCTCTACGATTATTGTGGGGCTGTCGAATGCCGTTCTTGCGGAATCAAGCATGAGCTATCTGGGACTGGGCATTCAGCCGCCGACCCCGAGCTGGGGGAGAATGCTGTACGAGGCACAGAGCATTCTGTTCCAGGCACCCTGGTGTGCTCTGGCTCCGGGCTGCATGATCGTGTTCACGATTATGGCCTTCAACTGCATCGGGATCGGACTCCAGAAGAGGTATCGGATATGAACGAGGACAAAATAACAAGCTCCCATCCGGAAAAGAATTTTTCGGCAGGAGAACATCCGAAGAGTGAGCCTTTTGGGGCGAATCCGACGGATAAAGAAACCGTTTTGGCCGTTCAGAACCTTTCTGTCTGCATTGGAGAAAAGGACGGAGCGCGCAGAAAGATCACGGACGGGATCTCCTATGAGGTGCGGGAGGGAGAAATTCTCGGCATCGTCGGCGAATCCGGCTGCGGCAAGACCACGGTAAACCTTGCCGTGATGGATCTTTTGCCGCGGGATCTTAGAATTTACGAGGGCAGCATATATTTTCAGAAGGAGGATCTGACCAGGCTCGATCCCAAGAGGCGCAGAGAAATCAGCGGCAGGGACATCTCCATGATCTATCAGGAGCCGCTGACAAGTCTGAATCCTCTGCAGCGGATCGGCAGGCAGATTGAGGAGCCGCTGCTGCTGCACTGTCCTAAAATGTCTGCGAAGGAACGCAGGCAACGTGCCCTGAAGGCTCTGGAGGAGATGGGATTCCAAGATGCAGAAGAGCTGTATCGCGCCTACCCGCATCAGCTTTCCGGAGGAATGCGGCAGAGAGTCTGCATCGCCATGGCAACGATCTGCCGGCCGAAGCTGCTGATTGCGGACGAGCCGACAACGGCGCTGGACGTCACGGTGCAGGCGAAGGTGCTGCGGCTGCTCAAGCACATCAGCCGCAGGAACAGGATGTCTGTCATCTTCATTTCCCATGATCTTGCCGTCATAGGACAGCTGTGCGACCGGGTACTGGTGATGTACGCCGGGAAGATCATGGAAGAAGGCCCGGTGGAGAGCATTCTGCAGCATCCGGCTCACGAATATACGAAGGGATTGATGAGGTCCATTCCGAAGCTTGAGGACAAGGGAAAGCGTCTGCACGCCATCGGGGGGCGTGTTCCGGCGGCAGGTACCGAGCAGCCACCCTGCCCGTTTGCAGGCAGGTGCAGTCTGCGGCAGGAAATCTGTCTGCAGGAGTCCGCACCAGAGAAAAATCTCGGGAACGGACATGTGGTTTACTGCCACGCGTGCAGCGGCGCCAAGCCGGATGTGTCTGAAGAAAGGGCGCATGCAGCCTGCGGATCGAAGACCTGAAATGCTGCGGCAGGCAGGGGCATTCGCCGGGAATTCGGCGGGTATCGACAGACGAAGATTTGAGACGGGAATGACATGAAAGAGAAGAGAAGCAACGATGCCGGAAATATTCTGGAAATCTCCCATTTGAACAATTTCTATGACAACGGACATGGAATGGGACGCAGGAAAAAGGGAAAACAGGTGCTGCAGGACGTTTCCCTCTGCATTCGGAGAAATGAATTTTTCGGCCTTGTCGGAGAATCCGGCTGCGGGAAATCCACGCTGAGAAATGCAGTATTGGGACTGATTCCGTTTGAAGGCTCCGTGAAGCTTGCCGGGGAAGAATCCTCACAGATGAGCAGGCTGAGGAGAACTTCCGTCGTACAGGCTGTTTTCCAGGATCCGATGAGCTCTTTAAATCCCAGAAAGACCATTGGCTTTACCATGCGGGAGCCGCTTCGCGCGCACAGAATCGGAACACCGGCACAGCAGGAGGAGGCGGTCCGCAGGATGCTGGAAAGGGTTGGACTGGATGCCGGCTATGCCCTGCGTTACCCCGGGGAGCTCTCCGGAGGTCAGAGGCAGAGGGTCTGCATCGGGGCGTCGCTCATGCTGGAGCCGGAGCTGGTGATTGCGGATGAGGCGGTATCTGCGCTGGATGTATCCGTGGGAGCGCAGATTCTGAACCTGTTCCAGGAAATTCATGAGCAGAGGAACTTTTCCATGCTGTTCATATCGCACAACATGAATGTCGTGTATTACCTGTGCGACCGGATTGCGGTGATGTACCGCGGGCGGATTGTGGAGCAGGGGACGGCAGAGGAAGTGTATCATCATCCGGTGCACCCTTATACGAAGCTGCTGCTGTCATCCGTTCCGGACTGGAATGCTCGGATTGAGGATGATGGCACCGCATCGATAGAGGAACTGCAGCGGCAGGGCATGGGTCTGGAGGTGGACCGCGAGGATCCGGCAGGTGCGTGCGGTTTCTATCATCGGTGTCCTGCGGCATCCGAAAAGTGTCTGCAGTGTCCGGAAATGAGAAATGCGGCGCCGGAAGGCGGGGAGGAGCACCTGGTGCTCTGCAGCAATTTCGGCTGATTTCATATAACAGAAGGGCAGCTCCATGAAAAAGGAACGAGTGGATTATCTGGATTACGCAAAATGCATCGCAATTATGCTGGTGATATGGGGGCATACAGCGCCGAACGGAACCAATGCGCCGTTCCGGGTGCTGCTGTATTCGTTTCACATGCCGTTGTTTTTCCTGGTCTCCGGGATGGTGCTGGTTCGCCGGGGGGATGAATACGGAAAAGAGCACTGGAAAAAATTCGTCTCTAAAAATATCATGACATTGCTGGTTCCGTATCTGATCTGGTGCGCCATTTATTCGAATTTCAGCTGGAAAAGCTATGTTTTGGTGTTCTACGGCTCCTGGGAAATGATCAACGCTGCAGGGACACTTACGTCGCTGTGGTTTCTGCCATGTCTGTTCGTTTCCAGAGTGATGGCAGAGCTTTTGCTGATGTTGTCCTGGAAAATAAAGGGGATTCCGCGCAGTCTGATGGCCGCAGCGGCATCTGCGGCGGCTTTTCTCATAGGCTTTCTGCTGCCGAAGATATCCATCGGGTATCCGCTGTGCAGCAATGTTGCGTTCATGGCACTTGGCTTTATCATGCTGGGATATGCAATCCGAAATTTTGTACAGAAGCTTCCGAAAACAAATGCGTGGTGCTACCTGCTGCTGTCGGCTGCTTTCGGCGGTCTGCTGTATTTCGGACAGAAAATTCAGGGAGATTCACCGTATCTGATGCTGATCAGTCAGACGAAATACGGGAAGCCTGCAATCTTTTTCCTCAACTCATTCGCCGGGATCGGGGCGGTACTCTCGTTTTCAATCTTTTTGTCCATTGCGTTCCGGAACCATTTCTGCAGGGGAGTAAGGCGATATATGCTCTGGGTAGGAGAGAATACGATCGGAATTTTCTTCGTGCATAAGCCGTTTCTGCAGGAGGCCATCATGCCGGCCGTCACGGCTGTGTGTCCGAATCTTCCGGCTGCAGGTCAGGGGCTGATCGGAGTCGTGTTCGCGCTTGCATTTGCATCTGCAGGGTGTTATGTGATCAATCGGTATGTACCGTCGCTTTTTGGAAAATTTGGAAAAATTCCGGCAGGCGGCAGTCAGGAATGAAAGATCTCGTGTTTTTTCATGCAGGAGAGGGGAGCGTTACTCCTCTGATTTTCTGGCGATGAACTCCCGCGGGCTGACGCCTTCGATTTTTTTGAATACCTTGGAGAAGTAGAAGGCAGACTCGAAGCCGAGTGCGTCGGCAACCTCGTAGATCTTCATGTCGTCGGACAAAAGAAGCTCCTTGGCTTTTTCAATTTTGCGGGAATTGACGTATTCGGAGAAGCCGACATCGGAGCTTTTTTTGAAGATGAAGGAAAGGTAGGCAGGAGAGAGGCCGAACTCTCTGGCAACATCGTTGAGCTGCAGCTTTCCGCCGAGGTTCTCATCGATGTATTGATGAATGGCGGCGATCATCTTGTCCTTGCCGGAGCGGCGCCTGGCACCGACAATGTGGCTGAAGAGTCGGACCGGATTCTTCTCATCGGCGCAGGCAGCGGCGTTTTTCGCCTCCTCGAAGGAATCCGGAAGATTCATCGCGGAGGATACTGCGGTGCCGATGCCGAAACAGAGCGGGACGCTGAAATAGGAGTGGATCATTTCGGCGGCATGGGTCAGCGCCTCCTGAATCTGCTGCATGGCAGATGCGATGGGCTGCATCTCGCGAAAATAGAAGATCATGGTGAAATGCTGCGGATCATTGGAGATAAAATAGCAGCCGGCATAGCGCTCTATGATCTCACGTGTCATGGAGAGGCAGGAGGAGTAGAGTGTGATGCGCTGATCACGCTGTGAATTCTCCGGCATGGTTTCCGATGAGGAGAGAACGGCATAGGCCGCAATATAGCGGTTGAAATCAAGCGAAAGCTGTACCCTGGAGGCCTCTTCCTTCAGAATCTCCTCCGAGGGAACGGAATTGGACAGGAGGCGCATGAGGAGCTTTTGCCGGAATTCCTCGAGAGAGGCTTCTGCCGTTCCGGCGGATCTCCCGGCAGATGCGGTGAATCGCTCGCGGTAAGGGGCAATCCGTTGGATGGCCTTTTGAACTGCGCGGTGAAGAGAATCCGGATCGAGCTCGATTTTCACCAGATAGTCCACGGCCTGGAGGGAGATGGCCTGTCGAACCAGATCGAATTCTTCATAGGCGGTCAGCATGATGAAGGCCGGAATCGGTCCATATTTCTGTTTTGATTCTTTCAGCAAATCAAGCCCCGATTTCAGGGGCATTTTAATATCTGCAATGACGATATCCGGCCGCAGCTCATCGATGAGCTGGAGAGCTTC
>CAVAJA010000215.1:0-3058 GCA_963588615.1 Lachnospiraceae bacterium
TTCGTATAGGACCCTTCCTTCGGATGGTCTCTTCTCGCAATGATTGTCCGGTAATCCCGCTCCAGAATCTTCATCGGGTTCTCCTGGGCGCCTTCTTTCAACACCAGATCTGTCTGAAAGAAACACGAATGGTTTCCTGTGTGGCAAGCCGCCCCCACCTGATCCACTTTGGCCAGAAGCGTATCCATGTCACAATCTGCTGTAAGAGAACGGACGTACTGAAAATGTCCGCTGGTCTCGCCCTTAATCCATAGCTCCTGCCGGCTTCTCGACCAGTAGGTCATTCTGCCGGTGGAAACAGTGTTCTCATAGGCCTCCTCATTCATATAGGCAACCATGAGAACCGCATCGGTATCCGCCTCCTGCACCACAACCGGCAGCAGCCCCTGCGGATCCTTTTTAAAGTCCTTCCAGTGAAACCTGGCCTGATGAAGGTCCACGGTCACTCCGTTCTCCAGACACAGCTTCTTCAGGTCCGCAATCTGATCAATATTGTCATTGACCGCATTTCCCGAAATTCCGCTGACACTCTCCAGCTTTCCGAATTCCAGAACCTTATCCAGCGAAATCTCCGGAAGCGTCAGAATGGAAGGTACCTCTTCAATTTTCAGAGCTCCGCGCACATCCGCCTCATCAATCAGAATCAGCTCATCGACATACCGGACAATTTCATCCTTGTGCTGATTGATCGCGTCCGCCGCCCGGTAGCAGGCCGCCACCCGATCCTTCCCGAAACGCTCTGCGGCCTCCTTGAGCATCTCAAGGTTGCTGTCCTTAGAGAAATTCAGCGCCGCCTTTGCACACCCGGCATAAATCAACTTCTTGACATCCTCAAGGCGATCCACATGTCCTGCACCGTACACCGGAATCTGCACCTTCTCACAGATCTGACGTATAATCCCTATGGATTGCTCATGCTGTGCGTCATCCTTCGACTGATCAAAAATAAGGATGGCGTCCACCCCGCCCTCCGCATAGGTGCTCGCCAGTGCAGCGGGATCTTCACTGACAACCGCTTCATCCGAGAGGCTGCGGGTTGCCTTGCCGTTCTTCAGATATATACATGCAACAAATTTCTTAAGAGCCTGCTCCATCGGACTGCTCTCCCTCCTTTAGCAGCAATCTTCCTGCGTCAACATCCGACTCTGCGGACACCGCCCTGCCGGATGCATATCATTATACACCATTTAAAGCGTTCCCTTGGTGCTCAGAACATCTTCAATCCTGGGATCCTTCTGGACAGCCATATCCAGCGCCTTTGAAAAAGCCTTGAACATCCCCTCTACGATGTGATGAGCGTTGGTTCCCTCGATAATCTGAAAGTGAAGGTTCATTCCTGCCGCATAGCTGACAGAATAAAAGAATTCCCGCACCAGCTGGGTATCCAATTCACCAATCATCGGAACCGCCTCGTAGCGTTCTCCTCCGGAAAGGACAAAGTAGGGCCTGTCACTCAAATCTACTGCACACAGAACAAGTGCCTCGTCCATCGGCAGAATGAAATGTCCATACCTTCGGATTCCCTTCTTATCTCCGACGGCTTCCTTGATCGCACGTCCCAACACGATGCCGCAGTCCTCTGTACTGTGGTGGCCGTCTACTCCCAGGTCTCCCTTGAGCGACACTTCAAGATCGAACAGCCCGTGCCTTGCAAAGGCGTCCAGCATATGATCCAGGAATCCGATCCCGGTGTCAATCTTTGCTCTCCCGCTGCCGTCCAGCGACAGCTTCATGGTAATATCGGTTTCCTTGGTTTTTCGGGTTATCTGTGCCGTACGATTCATCTGCATCTCCTTTTGCTCTCCGTACATCGCAGTCGGCTCTGTTCCGCCCTCGCCGCATCCTGTCCTATTTTCCGTCAAAACGCACCGCAATGGAATTGGCATGTGCGGTCAGTCCTTCGCTCTTTGCAAAGCGCTCGATGTCCACATGAACCCTCTCCAGGGCCTCCCTGGAATACGAGATAATGCTCGTTCTCTTTACAAACTGATCCACCCCAAGAGGGGAGAAAAATCGCGCCGTTCCGTTCGTCGGCAGGATATGATTGGGTCCTGCGTAATAATCTCCCAGAGGCTCTGAGGAATAACTGCCGAGGAAAATTGCTCCGGCATTTCTGATCTTCGTCATCACTTCAAGAGCATCCTTTGTGACAATTTCCATGTGCTCCGAGGCGATGGCGTTTGCCGCATCGATAATTTCTTCCATCGTGTCAGCAACAAAGGCATACCCGTAGTTGTCCAGCGATTGACGGATGATCTCTGCGCGCTCCAAAGTCTCCAGAAATGTGTCAACTTCCGCAGAAACCTTTTCCGCAAAATCTCTGGATGTCGTCAAAAGGATCGCGGATGCCAGCGGATCATGCTCCGCCTGGGACAACAGGTCCGCAGCAATGTATCTTGGATCTGCGGTCTCATCCGCAATGACCAGGATCTCCGAAGGTCCCGCCACAGAGTCAATTCCCGTAATGCCGAAGCACGCCTTTTTGGCCAGAGCTACATATATATTTCCGGGTCCCGTTATTTTATCTACTTTTGGGATGCTCTGCGTGCCGTAAGCCATCGCTGCGATAGCCTGGGCTCCGCCCACCTTGTATATTTCATCTGCACCGGCAATGTCTGCTGCCACCAGGGAGCCGGCAGGAGCCTTTCCCTCTGCATTCGGCGGCGTACACATGATAATCTTTTCAACCCCTGCCACCTTTGCCGGAATGATGTTCATCAGAACACTGGAAGGATACACGGCGCGGCCGCCCGGAACATAGCATCCGGACACCTCGATCGGCGTCACCTTCTGTCCCAAAATGGTTCCGTCAGCTTTCGTCGTGATCCAGCTGTTCGTCACCTGGCGCTCGTGATACTCACGGATATTGGCAGCGGCCCGCTTCATGACCTCTATGAGCTCCGGGTCCAGTTCTGCATAGGCTGCATCCATCTCTTCCCTGGTAACTCTTATGGTTTCCTTCGTGAGTCTGCAGTGATCAAACTGCTCCTCGTAATCAAAAACAGCTGCATCTCCCTCTTTCTGTACCCTGGCAATAATCGCATCCACAGCAGCCTGC
>CAVAJA010000216.1:0-4942 GCA_963588615.1 Lachnospiraceae bacterium
TTGATCACCTGACCTGCTGCACTTGTCAGCAGCAGACTCAGGGCAATGGCCGGGACCCCGAACCCCATCGAAACAATGAGGAGTGCGAATCCGATGAGCTTTTTGATCACTTCCAGACGAAGGAACAGATCACTTCTTCCCAATGCTTTGATGGCGTTCTGATTTGCGGCATTGATCGGCCAGAACATATAATTCACGCAGAAAATGCGGAGGTAAGGAACGCACGGAAGCCACTTGTCGGTCAGAACGAGCCGCACCAGCGGCTCCGCACAGGCCGCAAGTCCCAGCATCGCCGGTGCCGCGATGTAAAGGCTGAAGGTGATGGAACGCCTTGTCATTTTTTTGACATGCTCCACATCATCCTGCACGCTGGACATCGTGGGCAGCAGAACGCTGCTGATGGAATTCCCGATGACGCTGACGGCCACCGCCTGCGGATATTTATTCGCCTGATCATAATACGCCAGATCCGAAGAAGAATACACCTTTCCGATCACCAGATTTCTCAGATTCGTATATCCTGTATCCAGGAGCGAGGACAGGAGCAGCTTCCACCCATAGGACAGCAGTCCCCCAAGTCTCTTCCACGAGAACAGCTTTCTGGGTCTCCACGGCACGGTAATCCACAGAATCAGCGTATCGATCACCGTATTGCAAAGATACTGCGCTGCCAGTGCCCAGACGCCGAAGCCTGCATACGCCATCGCAACGCCCAGAACAGCCGATGCGATGGTGCCTCCCAGCGTTGAAAAGAAAAATCTTCGAAAGATCATCTGTCTTGAGACATACGCCTGCTGGATGTTCTTGAACCCGGAGGCAATGAGGGCCAGGCTCATGACGCGCACCAGCGGCGTGTAGATCGGATCGCCGTAAAATGCCGCAATCGCCGGAGCCGCGGCGAACATCATGACATATAGACAATGCAGACCAGAAAATTAAAATAGAACACCGACGAGAAATCAACTTCATCTGCGTCCTTTTTCTGAACCAGTGCAGAGCCGAGTCCGCTGTCCACGAAAACCTGCAGAATACTCATGAACACGGTGGCCAGAGCAATGACGCCGTAAGCCTCCGGATCCAGGAGTCTTGCCAGAATAATGGCAACGACAAAAGAGACCACCTGTCCCAGTCCGCTCTCCGCCGCTCTCCACAGAAAATTCTTTATGACCTTTTTTGAATTACTTTCTTCCAAACTACCTGACCTTCTGTCTGCACATCAGTAAATCAGTTCGAACAGACCCTTGAATATCATTGCTATCGTATAAAAATGCAGCACTCCTGTCCAGAACAGTACCCGCTTTCCCTGCGGCAGCTCCACATTTGAAGCAGATGCCAGAATCACTGCACCAAACGCAATGTACGGCTGAAAATATCTTCCCTGCATGCCCTGAACATAATACTCTCCCACATAAGACATCGTCACAGTAAAAGTCAGCGCGATGATCAGAACACCGGTCACACACAGGAAGATGGCCCCCAACTTGGTCCTGCCCCTCATCACAACCGCCTTCGACCGATCCGACAGAATGGCAAGAACCAGCAGGACAACGAACAAAATCCAGATATGCTCCGGAATCTCGGCATCCACAACACCGATGCTCCTTGCAATGGCATTCGGAATGATCCAATCCATGTCGCTCTGCAGGAAAACCAGAATCATGTGCCACAGTACCCTCGGTCTGGTCAGCAGATACTCCACAGTATAGATATCTCCCTCAACCAGCTGTGTCCCGCTGCTCGAAGAAGCTGTTGAAATCATCTGAAAAGCATAGATTCCGGCAAATGCCGCCAATCCCGCCAGAAAACACGCAAGCGCTGTCCTTCTCTTTTTACTGGATCGCAGACCCGGAATGAGCAGCGCGATCATTACGATCGGGAAATATACTCCTTTTTTGTTGATCAGCAGCATCGCACCAAAGAGCAGGAGAACCAGGAAATCCATGACGCTGACCTTTGTTCTCTCCAGCACATGGAAGCCATAACTGATTACTATAAAGACACTGCCGATGATCATTGCGTCATACGAGCACGAACCGATCTGCTGCAGCAGAACCGGGAACATGGCAACCACCATCAGTGCCCGCCTCCCGTACGGACACCTGCGCAGAGCCTGCGTGATAAGAAGCGACACCACGATAAGATTGCACCATCTGGCAGCCGTAATCATCGCCGTAAAGTTCCCGCCCAGCAGGCGAACGAGGCTAAAGCCCAGCACGGACGGCAGATAGGTCCAGACAGATGCATTCTCCATCAGCGACATTCGGAATTTCGAAGCGCTGTAGCCTTCGGCCGCCGCCTTGACACCTGTGGAGGATACGCTGCTGCGCAGATCCTTGACAAGGCTGTAATACCGCTGGATATCCGTGACATTGCCTCCGGAAATTCCAAGCTTCTGTATGCTGAACAGATCCTTTTTCCGAATCATCATATGCTCCCCGCCGACATCCTGGAATACTCCCAGAATCTTGTTGGAGAGGTAATAGATGTTCCGATAGTGTGTCACATCATCCGGAATACAATAAAGCGGCAGCACGAAGGTCAGAATCCCGCCGACGAACAGCATCCAGAAGAATGCCAGCTTCCACTCCGGGACCCTGCTCCACTTTATGAGGATGCCAAGAAAGCAGGTGCCCAGCAGAGTGATTCCCATGATGACGAGGTAGAACACCGGAAGATCCTGATACAGCTGATAACACAGAATCAGATCTGCATCTCCCCCATTGTCGTCATTTTTCCCTACGATCAGAAGGGACGGTGTGCTCTCTGCCTCCGTTCTCACCGTTTCATCGGTACCATCGGCGTACAGCTTCATGGTGTACTGACGTCCTTCCGAGTTCTGCAGCGTCTGCTGCAGCGGGACATATACAAAAAGACTCCGCACATCTCTGCCGATATCCTCGGTTGCCTCGGTTCCCTCCTGCTCAGTCAGATGCACCAGATCTCCGATGCGATACCAGCCTTCACTCACCAGCTCCCCGGTCTCATCGTCTGTAAGAGAGACATACAGCTGCATATTCTCACAATCCTGCAGGGTCTCATCCTCCCATCCGCCGCTTTCCAGCAAATGGATTCCCAGGCCGCTCAGCTGATCATTCCCGACAGTAAAGGTCTGTTCCATGGCATTCTCCTGCCCGGGAACAATTTTCTCCTGCGTGGTTCCCACTGCATAGGAGGCGACCTCCTCGACAACCTTCTCCTGCAGCACGCCGATTCCTGAGGAATAAACAAACTCGATCACGACAATGCCGAACAGAAGAAGTGCGCCAAGCTCCATCAGCAGTTTCCTGCTGCCGCTTCCCGTGGCATCTCCGAGCCGTTCTCTTCCCTCCATCCAGCAGGCCTTCTCTGCGGGATTCTTCCAGTGGGGCACATACAGCGGCATTCTGCGTCTGTACAGGAGATACCAAAATCCCAGTCCGACAATCATCTCGATGAGAAAACGCACCAGCGCACTCCGATAGCTGAATGCTTCGGTCACCTCCAGCAGCTGAACGGAAAGGTTGCTCCCTTCTACCTTGGATCCGCAGTAATAAAGCGTGTTCTCCTCTTCGTAAGGATGCGACGACGCAATTCGGACAACGGATCCGTGCAGTCCCTCCGACTGGATATGAAGGGACAGACGGGTGCCCGCATTATAGGTGTCATCGAAGACGTAATAAAATCCCTCCTCCGGCTGCTCCTTCAGAAGGAAGTCCTCGCTCTGCAGCTTTTCTCCCGTCTGTGCATCTTCAAGAGTGATCGTCAGCTTCTCGTCGGTAAGGAACAGCTCTCCCGTATCGACAACGGAAAACTGTATTCCACCAATCCCGTCCGCCGGAAGCGTAAAATAACTGTCGATGCTCCGATCATCCCGCAGCTCCAGTGCAGTCTCTTCCCCGCTCCCAAGATCATGGAACACCGTGGATGACGTCTCTGCGTAAGAGGCCCTGATAAGCAAAACAACGGTCACCACCACCGCATAGATGAGCAGGAAAATCCTCTTCTCTTTCCGCTTCCGCCCTTCTTTTGTCAGATCATAACCGATATGGATCAAATACAGCGCCGCAAGGAAAATCAACAACACTGCTGAAGCTTCAAAGATTTGATTTCTGATGTGATTGCCGTATGCCGTCACGAATCCAAATGCCAGGCCGATGCTCCCACTCCCTGAGGAATCGGATCCGATCTTTTCCAGTTCACATCCATTCAGAAGACAGGTCCCAGCCGCTTCGGACGCTGTCACTCCCAGCTGAATCGGCACCGTACTCCCCACAATCCCGTGGTAACTCACGCGAACACAGAATCCGGTTTCCCCGGATACCTCAATCGCGCGCGCCGCTGCAAAAAAGGCAGATTCTCCGCTCTCAAGCGCAATCACCGGAACAGTTTTCTCCAGCACCGCCGCTCCCGTGTCTTCGCTGACAACCGTCACGGTGATAAAACCGGCATTCGACAGTACTCCGCGGTGCCCGAACACCAGCGAAATTCCATTGAAATCCTGTGATCTTGTGATCTTCTGCTCAATGGTATCTCCTGCTGTCAACCCGATGTATCCGGTTTCTGACATCTCGGTGATCTTATTTTTCCCCTGGTTCAGATCCCTGCGGTATGAATAGAGAAGGCCTGCAAACAGGAAAACGATGCTGATCATGATCAGCAGAAGCCTTCGCATTCTGTTGTTGTTACGTCTGGTACGATCCATACTCCTCCGATTGCAGCTTTTCACTGAACCCTCTGTGCAAAACAGCGCAGCAAATCTTAACTCCTGCCGAACAGCAGCAATGCCGCACCTTTATTCCTGCAGACAAGCGAATAGACCGCATCGCATCCCGCCAGCATCACGGCTGTGACGGCCAATGTTCTCAGGTAGCTGAAATCCCACGCCGCCAAATATCGAAAGGCATACTGGAACAGAACTCCGGAGATCAGATAGATTCCGATCGAGTGCTGTCCGAAGCGAATC
>CAVAJA010000217.1:0-3858 GCA_963588615.1 Lachnospiraceae bacterium
GAATCGCCGACAGCAGAAGTCCCGCAATGTTCTTGGGAATCTCCACATTTTTTTCATGGAACATCGCATGAATAATCGTCGCAGTGCAGCCGACCGGCTCATTTCGGAAGAACACCGGGCTGCTGGTCTCCAGCGTGCCGATCCTGTGATGGTCAATCACCTCCAGAATCTCCGCATCCTCCAACCCGTCCAGAGCCTGAGATCTCTCATTATGATCAACCAGAATAACCCTCTTCCGATGCATGTTCAGCAGGTTTCGTCTGCTGATCACGCCACAATACTTTCCCTCCTGATCCAGGATCGGGAAATACCGATGGCGCACGCTGGCCATAACTTTTCTTGCCTCCTCCACAGGGGTGTTTACGTTAAAGCACAGCAGACCCTCCGTTCTCATAAAATGACGCACAGGAACCGCCATGCTGACAAGTCTTGCAGCTGCATACGTGTCATAGGGAGTGGAGATCACTGTGCATCCAGCCTCCGCAGCGCGGTCAATCAATTTCTGCGGAACAGAGGCCCCAACACACACCACCAGGCATGCAGCACCATAGTCAATGGCACACATCTGTGCCTCGTAGCGGTTGCTCACCATCACGACATCGCCCCTGTGAATCAATTCCTCCATTGCTTCCGGACTCGTTCCCACATGAATTTCGCCTGCGGTGATCGATCCGTTCTCATCTCCCGTCAGGAGCTTTCCGTTTAAAACAGACAGCAGATTCTTATAGCTGGTATTGGCTTCCCCCAGAACCTCCGTGTGAAACAGATCCATGTTTGCATTCGCAATATCGCGGACAGTAATGAGCCCCAGAAGATTATTGTCCTTGTCCGTCACGCAGAGGGTGTCAATGTTGCGCTCATTCATCCTCTGCCAGGCATCTCTTGTCGACATCTCGCCGTCCACCCCGGGCTCCTGACGAATGTCAATATAACTGATGGTCGGACTCATATCCACGGACAGCTTCGGGACCTTCACGTCAAAATGCTCCAAAGCGAACTGTGTTTCGCGGCTGATCTCCCCTGCTCTGCGAGGTTCAAAATTTTCATCTGAAATCTGGTTTTTCAGCCACGCATAGGAAATTGCCGAGCAGATAGAATCCGTGTCCGGATTTTTATGCCCAATTACGCGAATGACGCGCTGCGATCTGGTATCAAACATTGTCCCCCTCCGGGAAAGCATAACCTTCCGCTTCTTCATCGCTCATCATCCCCTTATCGTTCCGGGCAGCTATAATCTTATCCACAACCTCCGGCACCATATCCACCAGGCGCGACAGCGAATTCTGATCCTTAATGTTCACCACCTTTGTATTTCCGTTCTTGATGATGAGAACTGCACTCGGAGACATTTTGGCAGTAAATCCCCCCATACCGGCATTGTTGTCCTGTCCGTTATTGGAACCTGCCGCTGCTCCCACAATCACATCCGACAAAGGAATCAGAAGCGTATCCCCCACCTCAACGGGTTCTCCGACCACAGTTTTGCTGCTCAGAACTCCCCCAGCGCTTTCCATCATGGAGTGCATGATTCCCTCAAAGCTGTTGCTGCGGGCACGCATACTGCCCGTCTGTTTGTTCTCTGCCATTTTCCCATCCTTTCTGTCCTGCGCCTTTTGGCCATGAACTTCAGATGCATGCCTTTACTGCCCAATCTATGAAGTTTCTTCTAAGGAAACGCTGATTAAATCAGCGTTTCCCTAAGATGTGTGCTGCTTTCCCATTGCTTTTTTTACCGCCTCGATCAGTTCCTGCACATCCCGGTTCATCATCAGCACGATGACTGCAAGCAGTACCTGCCCGATGCAGATCTTCCCCTTCATGCCGCCCCTTAAATCAAAGCGATATCCCTCCATCTGCGGCAGCACCCAGACATGTCCGCAGACAAACGGCAGGAGAATTGCCTCCGCCTCCATGAATTCAGATGTTCCCTCCGGTCCTCCAAGACCGACCGTACCCTCAACCTTCCACTTTTTCGGGAGGATCATACGCAGGATCTTTCCTGTTTTTTTCAGGACGGTCCGCAGCGATTCTCTCATTTGCTTTTCTTTTGCAAGACCGGCAAGCTTTGCAAGCTGTGCAGACGAGAATCCCTTCTCAGCCGAATTTTTCTTCTGATCATTTGTCTCCCCGGACTCTTCGCCGCCCTTCTTTTTACAACTGCCGGGAATCGAAAGCCGGAAAAAGAATATCCTGATTTCCGGCATTTTTCCCATCCCCCGATGCCAGCTTCCCCGAACAAGATGGAACAGCCACGAAAAATAAAACTCTGCATGCAGCCCGTCTTTTAACCTCGACCACTCCGGTGCGTCCCTCCCCTCCGGATCATCAATCCAAGCTGCTCCCTGATACCGAATGGGAACAAAAAGAAGGAGCAGAATCAAAGCGAGCAGCGCGCACACAACTGCTCCGAGAATCCGTCCGAGCAGTGCCAGGATGACCCACATCTCATTTCCCATCGCAGTTCCCCTCATCTGCTTCCGTTCCCGAGCATTTAATCCTGGTATCCCGCTTTGCCAGAAAAGGAATCAGCTCTGCATTCCCTGTGCACTCATAGCACTCGCGAATCATTCTCTCAATCAGTTTTACCGCATTGGCTCTTCCCTGTGCAACTCCCATGATCATGGGGCAGTTCTTCCGCAGATAGGGCTGCCGCAGGCAGACAGCCGGAAACATCTGAAGCTGTCCCTGCGTATCATCACATAAGGTTATGACATACAAAGAGAGGCCTCCCGCATTGCGCTGAAGCCTCCGCTTGATCTCCCCCGGATGCCGTATCTCCGGGCTCACATACATGTCACGGTAAAACTGCATTCCTTTTCCTTCAATATGATATCTGTCCAGCACCTGTCAATTTCAACGCGAATCAGCCGCAGAAACTTCATCGCAGCAATCGTCCGAAAACGGCATCTACTGCACCGTCTGATTCGGATCCGCCGTATCTGCAGCAGGTACCTGTTCCGTTCCTGCAGCATCTGTCGTTCCCGCTGCATCCGTCGTTCCCGCCGTGGTCGCCCCAGCTGCATTGTCTCCCGCCGCATTCGGGTCAACCGTCGTGCCGGCTGCGGCATCCGTATTCGATGTATCCGCCGCTGTACCAGCCGCAGCATCCTGTGTTGTATCGGTTGTCGTCCCCCCTGTCTGGTCTGCAGACGTGTCTTGGGATGCCGCCGCTGCGGCTGCAGATCCGGTCGACGGTGTGCTTGTAGAAGATTCCGGTATTCCGTCTCCATCCAGATCGTATGCATCTGCGATGCCATCTCCATTCGCATCGAAGGCATCCATAATGCCGTCACCGTTGGTATCCATGTTCAGTGTCACCGTGGTTCCGGTAGATTCGGAAGGATCCGATGACGTACTCGATGTTTCGTCCACGCCAACCATCACATAGTTGGCATCATCATCCTCCCCCTCTGAAGGCGTGTAGTCAAAATACACATCCATGACGCTCCTTGCAACAGGAACCGCAGAGGTTCCTCCGCTGCCTGCGCCCTCAACGATCACTGTAATCGCAATCTCAGGATCCTCAAGAGGTGCAAACCCTGTAAACCAGGCATGTGATGTACTCTGTCCCGTGACAATTTCCGCCGATCCGGTTTTTCCGCAGGGATTATACGGTCTGGAGCTCAGCTTCGTTGCCGTTCCTTCCAGCACAACATCCCGCATCATTTCCCTCATCTTTGCCGCAATCTCGGATGTCATGACCGTGCGGTAATCTTCGGTCTTCGTTGTCGAAATAACGGATCCGGTTCCGGTCTTGACCGAAGCAATAATCTGGTCCTTGTGAACGGTTCCCCCGTTCGCAATGGCAGCCGTCACCATATTCAGATGCATCGGCGTCATCAGCGTAGAACCCTGCCC
>CAVAJA010000218.1:0-4298 GCA_963588615.1 Lachnospiraceae bacterium
CACAGGCGCTGCTTCTGACCGCCGGAAACGTTGGAACCTCCCTGCTCAATGTGGGTGTTGTAGCCATCCGGCATTTTATTGATGAATTCGTCAGCACAGGCAATCTCGCAGACCTTTCTGCATTCTTCTTCTGTTGCTTCCTTATTGCCCCACCGCAGGTTGTCCAGAATAGAGCCGGAAAAAAGTACATTTTTCTGCAGCACCACGGCCACCTTGTTGCGGAGGCTGTCCATGTCATAATCTCTGACATCTACTCCGCCCACCAGAATTCTGCCATCCGTCACATCATACAGACGGCTGATCAGATTCACCAGGCTGGATTTTGCAGAGCCGGTCCCGCCGATGATGCCGATGCTCTCGCCCGATGAAATGCTGATGTTGATGTCCTTCAGCACTCTCTCTTTGGAATCCTTGTTGTACGCAAAGCCGACGTGCTCGAACACGATGCTGCCATCGGCCACCTCAGTCACAGGGTTCTCGGGGTTGGTCAGCGAGGACTCTTCGTTGATTACCTCGACAATACGTCTGCAGCTTGCTTCCGACATCGTCACCATGACAAAGATCATTGCAAGGAACATCAGGCTGCTCAGAATATTCATGCAGTAGGTAAGCAGACTCATGAGCTGACCGGTCGTCAAAGTCTGTGCAATGACCATATGACCGCCCACCCAGCTGATCATCAGAATGCAGATGTAAACGACAGCACTCATCAAAGGTGAAGTCCAGGACACCTTCATCTCTGCCTGCACGAACATGAGGTAAATATTGGCGGCAGCCTTCTGGAACCGATTGATCTCATAATCCTCGCGGACATACGCCTTTACCACACGGATTGCAGACACATTCTCCTGAACACTTTCGTTCAGATCATCATACCGCTCGAACACCTTCTGAAAATAGCTCGTGGCGCTGCGCATGATAAAGAACAGCAGGATGCCCAGAATAACAACGGAAATCAGGTAAATGCTCGCCAGGCGCGGGCTTATGATAAATGACATCAGCATTGCTACCACGAGCATCGCCGGCGCACGCATTGCCATTCGAATGGTCATCTGAAATGCATTCTGTACGTTCGTCACGTCCGTGGTCAGACGTGTCACCAGACTGGATGGACTGAAACGGTCAATGTTTGCAAAAGAGAACTTCTGAATATTATCGAACATTGCCTTTCGGAGATTTTTGGCAAATCCCGAGCCTGCCTTTGCTCCCGTGAAGGCACCGGCCACTCCGCATGCAAGTCCGAACAGTGCCACCACCAGCATCATCAGTCCCGTATTGCGAACATAACTCACATTTCCCAGTGAGACACCGTTGTCCACAAGGTTTCCCATCAGAACAGGGATCACCATTTCAGCCACGACCTCTCCCAACATACAGAAGGGGGTGACAATCGCGAATATCTTGTATTTCCCCAGCTTCGATGCCAGCGTCTTCAGCGTTCCGGCCTTTTTCTTCAAATCTTTTCTTTTCATATTTTCTGCCTTTCATGCAGGGTCATCAGCTCCAGAAGGGCTCACTCTGCATATTGTCATAAACCTTTGTCAACAGCCGATTCAAAGCCTCATTTTCTTCCTCAGACATGCCGGACAGCATCAGCTGATCGTTCCTGCACTGATTCTCCCAGGCCTGCTGCAGAATCCGGTCTGCCTTTTCCAGCAAAGCAACGTAGCGCTTCCGGCGATTGGAGGGATCAACCTTTCGGGCCACCAGCTGTTTTTCCTCCATTCGATTGATGAGACCGATGATCGTCGGGTGCGATACCTGCAGGGCATTGCACAGTTCCTGCTGATTTACCTCGTGGTCACGGTTTTTGACCAGATAAATCAGAATCTCATATTGAGAGCAGGTCAATCCGCTGCGTTTTAGGTCTTCGTTCATTTTGGCTTTGAACGTCTCATTGATCCGTTTAAATTTATAACCCAGCGGCGCTTTCTCAAAGCTCCGCTCACATTTTTCCTCCACAACGTCTCCTTTCTTTTTTTATCCTGTCCTCATTTTATGTAGTACGCTACGTATTATCTGTAGCGTGCTACATAAAGTCAAGAAAAAGATTATGAAATCCTTGTGAACTTCACGTACAGCAAATCAGACTAAAGTGAGCAGCACACCGCTTCGCGGGCACCCTTCCGCCCGGCGAGCATGCTGCAGATACGCAGAATTTTGCTTGACTTGAAGTGAACTCCATGGCTTATAGTAGACATACTCGCAGCTTTCTGTTCGTTTCAGAACAATTCGGCTGCGATGCTGCAGTTTTTCCCATTTTCTCAGACAACGGTCAGCGGGAATATATTCCAGGAGGTTACGATGGATCGGGTAAAAAAGAATTTTGGATTCGGATGCATGCGCTTTCCCATGAACGGAGCAGAGGTGGATTATGAAGAGACCAAGCGCATGGTAGATGCTTTCCTTGCGGCAGGCTTCAACTATTTTGACACCGCTCACGGATACATTCAGGAAAAGAGCGAGATTGCTGTACGGGAATGCCTCGTAAAGCGTTATCCCAGAGACTGCTATACTCTTACCGACAAACTTACCGGCAACTATTTTCAGACAGAGGCGGATATCCGTCCCTTTTTCCAGTCTCAGCTGGAGGCCTGCGGCGTAGATTATTTTGATTTCTACCTCATGCATGCACAAGGCGCCGGAAACTACGGTCACTACAAAGAATGCAGGGCTTATGAAACAGCCTTTGCACTGAAGGCCGAGGGAAAGATCCGCCACGTCGGCATCTCTTTCCACGACAAGGCAGATGTGCTGGAGCAGATTCTGACCGACTATCCCGATATTGAAGTGGTTCAGATTCAGTTCAACTACGTAGACTATGACGATACCGCCGTTCAGAGCCGCAAGTGCTATGAAGTCTGCCGCAAATACGGCAAGCCTGTGATTGTTATGGAACCCGTGAAGGGCGGCAATCTGGTAAACCTTCCTTCTGAGGCAGACCAGGTTCTCAGAAGTCTCAACGGCGGCAGCAATGCCAGCTACGCCATTCGTTTTGCCGCCGGCTTCCCCGGCATCATGATGGTGCTCTCCGGCATGAGCAGCATGCAGCAGATGCAGGACAACATCAGCTTTATGAAGGATTTCAAGCCATTGAATGAGACAGAAATGGCTGCCGTGCACAAGGTACAGGAAATTTTCGCCGCCAAAAATCTGATTCCCTGCACCGCCTGCCGCTACTGTACCGACGGATGTCCCCGACACATCTCCATACCGGATCTGTTCGCCATCATGAATACCAAGCAGATCCACCATGATTGGAATGCCGACTACTATTACGAGGCAGTCCATACCGCTCCCGGCAGGAAAGCCTCCGACTGCATCAAATGCGGCAAATGTGAGAAGGTCTGTCCGCAGCACCTTCCCATCCGCAAGCTCCTGCAGGATGTCGCAAAAGAATTCGAAAAATAAATTCAGAGGCAGAACCGATAAAAATCAGCGGCTGCGTGTCTGTGCGAACAAACCCGCACAGGCACGCAGCCGCTGTCCATTTTACGGCATCCGGTACTGCACAATATTTAAAAGCTCACCCCAACTGCCGTCAGCACAAGTCCCCAGACAACACCGATCACATAGAGCAGGATCGAAATCCACAGATTCTCTCTCAGATGATCTGCATTGGTGCGGTACAGGACCAAAAGGCCCACTCCCGAACTGACCAGGAGACCGCTTATCATCTGCCCCCCTTCGATGAGGCCATCCAGATACAGCTGGGACAGCATCACGGAAGATGCACAATTGGGAATCAGTCCGACGAGGCAGGACAAAAACACCCCTGCTGTCCGATGGCCGATCAGAATATCCCGAACCACTTCCTCGCCAAATCCTTCCACCACCAGCGTCAATGCCAGCGTAATCAGAAATACGAATACCGTGATATGTAGCGTATGAACCACCGCCGATCTGACAATGCCGCCTTCCTCTTCCTCACATCCGCAATGCTCCTTTTCACAGAGATCATGAATGTGGTGATGCCCCATCATTTTATGGATATGGTGCAGAACAAAGTCGATGACCAGTCCGGTCAGTATTGCAATAACTGCCTTTGTTCCAAGTATTTTCGCCATTTTTATCGGCTCCATCTTCGCTGAAATGAACAGAGGAACCATCTCATCTGATGTGGATAAGAAAACTGCCAGGAGCGTCCCGACAGAAATCACTCCGCCGGAATACAGACTGGCTGCCGCAGCTGAGAACCCGCACTGCGGCACCACTCCAACCAATCCTCCCAGAATCGGACCGAAATGTCCCGCATTCTCCTTTCGGATCAGTTCCTGTGATCGTTCCTCCGTGTGTCC